>JASHTP010000221.1 GCA_030040495.1 Alphaproteobacteria bacterium | reverse complement strand
GCGCCACCTGCGACGGCTTCTTCTTCCGCGGCAAGGAGGTGGTCGTGGTCGGCGGCGGCAACACCGCGGTCGAGGAGGCGCTCTACCTCACCAACCACGCGACGCGCGTCACCCTCGTCCATCGCCGCGAGCGGCTGCGCGCCGAGAAGATCCTGCAGGGGCGCCTCTTCTCCAATCCGAAGATTCGCATCGTCTGGGACAGCACGGTCGAGGAGATCCTCGGCGAGGGCCCGCCGCCCCGCGTCACCGGCGTGCGCATCGCCAACGTCAGGACGCGCGAGACCTCCGTCATCCCCTGCGACGGCTTCTTCGTCGCCATCGGCCACACGCCGGTGACCGATCTCTTCAAGGGCCAGCTGGCGCTCGACGCCGAGGGCTACATCCTCACCCGCCCGGATTCGACGGCGACCAACGTCCCCGGCGTCTTCGCCGCCGGCGACGTCAGGGACAAGATCTTCCGCCAGGCGGTCACCGCCGCCGGCATGGGCTGCATGGCGGCGCTCGAGGCGGAGAAGTTCCTCGCCGCCGAGGAAGCGGCCGACGCGCCGCGAGCGGCGGAGTAGCGCCGTGACCGGCATGGACTGGGACAAGCTCAGGGTCTTCCACGCGGTCGCCGAGGCCGGCAGCTTCACCCATGCGGGCGAAGCGCTCAACCTCAGCCAGTCCGCGGTGAGCCGGCAGATCAGCGCGCTCGAGGAGAGCCTGAGCGTGCCGCTCTTCCACCGGCACGCGCGCGGCCTCATCCTCACCGAGCAGGGCGAACTGCTCTACCGCACGGCGCGCGAGGTGTTCTCGAAGCTCGCCATGACCGAGGCGATGCTGACCGAATCGAAGGACCGGCCGAAGGGCCCGCTCAAGGTCACGACCACGGTGTCGTTCGGCTCGGCCTGGCTCACGCCGCGCATCCGCGAATTCACCGACCTCTATCCCGAGATCCAGGTGAGCCTCGTCGTCGACGACACCGAGCTCGACCTCTCGATGCGCGAGGCCGACGTGGCGATCCGCATGTCGCCGCCGCGCCAGCCCGACCTGGTGCAGCGCCATCTGACGACGGTGCGCTACAACGTCTACGCCTCTTCCGAATATCTGAAGCGCTTCGGCACGCCGCAGAAGCCCGAGGATCTCGACAAGCACCGCATCGTCGTCTACGGCCAGGACGCGCACCCGCCGGTGCGCACCATCAACTTCCTGTGGGAGGCGGGCGCGCGGGCGGGCTACGAGCGCCGGCCGATCTTCATGGTCAACAATGTCTACGGCATCCTGCGCGCGGTCGAGAGCGGGCTCGGCATCGCCGCGCTGCCCGACTTCATGGCGCAGGAAGCGGTCGACCTGGTCCGCGTCCTGCCCGAGCTCGCGGGACCCGAGGTCGAGGCCTATTTCGTCTATCCGGAAGAGCTCCGCTCGTCGAAGCGCATCGCCGTCTTCCGCGATTTCTTGTTGCGCAAGGTCGCCGAAGACCGCAACAGCTGACGCGCCGCGCGCGGGAAAAGATTGTTCGCGGTCAAACAATCCGCGGCGTACAGGCTTGCAGATTTTGCAACCGTGCCAGCGGAAATTCCCGTTGGCGTTTTGGGCAGCGCTCGCGCACTTTCGGTGCTGCGGAATTAGCCGCACAGCAACGGCGCTGCGGCACGGATTTCCGGGACAACAGGCCCGGGAAGAGGGTCTACGGACCCTTACGTCTCCCAGACGTGAAGCCTCCCTGTTCTACTGGCCGGAGCCGAAAGGCTCCGGCCATTTTTTGTCACGGCACGACGCGCGCTCGACATCGACGCGCCGCTGCGGCTCGCCTCTTTCGCCGCCGAGAAGCGGCGCGATCCGGATTCGCCCGAGAGCCGGCGCCGGCTCGACCGAGCGGCTCAACGGCCGCCATAGCCTTCGTCGGCGAGGTTGAGCAGCGGAAAGGCGCTGTGCACGTGCGGCGCCGCCACCGGCGCGGCCGCGTGGAGACAGGATCTGTCGAGGGCGGCGAGGCGCGCAGCGCCGAGCAGGCCGAGGCTGGTGGCGATCTCGGTCTCGAGCAGCTCGAGCATGCGGAACACGCCGGCCTCGCCCGCCGCCGCCAGGGCGTAGCAATAGAGCCGGCCCAGCGACACCGCCTGCGCGCCCAGCGCCACCGCCTTCAGCACGTCCGTGCCGCGGCTGAAGCCGCCATCGACGATGATCTCGGCGCGGCCGCGCACCGCCTCCACCACCTCGGGCAAGATGTCCATCGTGCCGCGGCCGTGATCGAGTTGGCGGCCGCCGTGATTGGAGACATAGACCGCGGCGGTGCCGTGCCGGCAGGCGAGGTCGGCGTCCTCGGCGGTGGCGATGCCCTTGAGGATCAGCGGCAGGTCGTGCTTGTCCTTGAAGCGCTTCACATGATCCCAGTTGAGCCCGGCCTGGAAGAACTGGCCGGTGGCGCGCTGGCGCCAGGGCTTGACGAAGCGCTTGGCGATGTCGCGCTCGCGCCGGCTGTAGACGGCGGTGTCGACGGTGAAGCAGAAGGCGTCGTAGCCGGCGTCGCGCGCGCGCCGGACGAAATCGTCGGTCCAGGCCTCGTCGCCGCGGACATAGAGCTGGAAGATCTTGGGGCCGGCGGCCGCCTGCGCCGTCGCCTCGAGCCCGGGCTGGGTCACCGAGCTCACCATGATCGGCACGCCGAAGGCAGAGGCCGCCTTGCCCGCCGTCGCCGCGCCGCCGGGCTCGAAGCTCTCGAGCGAGCCGACCGGCGCCAGCAGCACCGGCAGGCGCAGGCTGCGGCCGAGCAGCGCGCCGCGGCAGTCGATGGTCGACACGTCGCGCAGCACGCGCGGGCGGAAGGCCAGCGAGTCCAGCGCCTGGCGGTTGCGCTTGACCGTCGTCTCGGTGTCGGCGCCGCCGATCAGATAGTCCCAGATGTTGGCCGACAGCCTGGTCTTTGCCGCCTTGACGAACTCGTGCAAAGTGAGGAACTCGCCGCTGGTCTCGCTCACCGCCGCCCGCTCGCTCATGGTGCTGCCCCTTCTCTCCCGTCGCGATCCCGTCCCATTAGAGAACGAGACCGCCGTCGACGACAATGGTCTGGCCGACGATGTAGGCGGCGAGCGGCGAGGCGAGGAACAGCGCCGCGCCCGCCATGTCCGCCGGCGTGCCGAGCCGGCCGAGCGGGATGCGCTGCAAGGCGGCGGCGAGCCGCTCCGGCCGCTCGGTCGTCACCGTGGTGAGCTTGGTCGCCACCAGCCCCGGCGCGATGCCGTTGACGCGGATGCCGTCGCCGGCCCAGGCTTGGCCCAGGGTGCGGGTCAGGCCCAAGGCGCCGGTCTTGGCGGCGTTGTAGGCGGGATTGCCGCGCGTGGCGTGGAACGCCGCGGTCGAGCTGACGATGATCAGCGCGCCCTTCGCCGCCGCGAGCATGTCGTGGAACCTGGCGCTGCAGCTCATCAGGCTGTTGAGGTTGACCTCGACGACGCGGCGGAAGCCTTCGGCCTTGAACTCGCCGCGCTGGTAGAGGACGATACCTTGCGCCAGCACGAGCACATCGAGACGGGCAAAGGGAGGGACGTAGCGGTCGATGGCGGCGGCATCGGCAACGTCGAGGCGGGCGTAATGGAGTCCGGCGAGATCCGATCCCTCGGCGGCCGCATAATCCTCGGCACGCGGACGCGTGCCCCAGACATGCACTGCGGCGCCGCGGGCGCGGAACGCTTGGGCGATGCCGTTGCCGATGCCGCTGGAGCCGCCGACGACGAGCACCGTCCGCCCGGTGAAATCGAGCTCCTCCATCCGCTTCTCCCCGCTGCTTGTCTCGGCCGGCGCGAGCACCCAGTTTCTAGAGAAAACCGGCGGAGGTTGCATGCGCTACGTCTGTGACGCTCCGGGCGACAAGACCTGGTTCCGCCTCGAGACCGAGGCCGAGGCGGCCGACGAGTCTCAGGCGATGCACCATGCGGTCGAGAAGTTCTTTCGCCAGGAGAAGAGCAAAGCGGAGCAGAGCTTCACGCCGGCCTCGCGCAATTTCGTCGAGCAGGAGATCGGCCTCAAATCGCACGTGCAGCGGGTGATGCCGATGTTCCTCACCTTGCGCGACGACGAGGGCAAGCCGCTGGTCACCGCCATGCTGCCGCCCGGCGGCAAGGAGGATCGCCATTTCCGGCCGATCATCGTCGGCTTCGCCAACGCCGATCCCTATGCCGAGCACGGCGCGGCGATTCGCGCGCTCGCCGACCATTTCGGCATCGATCTCGACGGCGCGCGCTGCTACCCCT
>JASHTP010000220.1 GCA_030040495.1 Alphaproteobacteria bacterium | reverse complement strand
CATCATCAGCAGCGAGGCCGACCGGCGCCGCTTCGAGCGCGGCCCGCCGACGCGCTGAGCGCGGTGGTGTATAATTCGCCGATGGACGGCACCGAGCCGCATCTGCTGGTGGTCGATGACGATGCGCGGCTGCGCGAGCTGCTGCGCCGCTATCTCACCGAGCAGGGCTTCCGCGTCACCACCGCCGGCGACGCCGCCGAGGCGCGTGCGCGCCTTGCCGGCCTCGCCTTCGACCTGCTGGTGCTTGACGTCATGATGCCGGGCGAGAGCGGGCTCGATCTCACCCGCAGCCTGCGCCGCGACAGCCGGCTGCCGATCCTGCTGCTGACCGCGATGGCGGAGCCGGCCGACCGCATCAACGGGCTCGAGCACGGCGCCGACGACTATCTGGCGAAGCCATTCGAGCCGCGCGAGCTGGTGCTGCGCATCCGCAACATCCTGCAGCGCGTGCCGCAACCGCCGGTGCCCGCCGCCGAAATCCGCTTCGGCGCCTGCCGGCTCGACCTCGAGCGCGGCGAGCTCTACCGCGGCGGCGACCCCGTGCATCTGACCGCGGCGGAGACGGCGCTGCTGATGACGCTGGCGCGGCGCCCGGGCGAGCCGGTGTCGCGCACCGCGCTGTCGCAGGAGGCGCAGTTCAGCGGCAATGTGCGCACCGTCGACGTGCAGGTGACGCGGCTCCGGCGCAAGATCGAGCGCGATCCCAAATTCCCCCGCTACCTCCAGACGGTGCGAGGCACCGGCTATGTCCTCAAGCCCGATTGAGCGGGACGCGCTGCCGGCTGGCATCGCGGCGGCGGCGGACAGTCACCGCCGCTGGTGGAAACGCATCCTGCCGCGCTCGCTCTTCGGCCGCGCGCTCATCATCATCATCCTGCCGCTGGTGCTGGCGCAGCTGCTCGCCACCTGGATCTTCTACGATCGCCATTGGGCGACGGTCGAGCGCCGGCTCGCGACCAGCGTCGCCGCCGACATCGCCTTCACCCTCGACGCGCGCGCCTATGCCACGACGCCCGGGCAGGCCGCGGCGCTGCTGTCGCACGCCCAGGCGACGACCGAGCTCCGCTACACCTTCCGCCCGGGCGCGGCGCTGCCGCGCCGCACCTCCGGAAGCGACGGCGGCTGGTTCGAGGACGCGCTCGTCGGCGCGCTGGCCGAACGGGTCGGCCGCCCGTTCCTGATCGATTTCGAGTCCGACCGGCGCAACATCCTGATCTGGATCGAGCTCAGCGACGGGGTCATGGAGGTAGCGACTCCGCGCGAGCGGCTGTTCACGCCGACGACCTACATCTTCGTGCTGTGGATGGCCGGCTCCTCGCTGGTGTTGCTGGCGGTGGCCTCGCTCTTCATGCGCAACCAGGTGAAGTCGCTGCGGCGGCTGGCGGCGGCGGCGGAGAGCTTCGGCAAGGGCCGCGACGTCGCCAATTTCCGGCCCGAAGGCGCGACCGAGGTGCGCCAGGCCGCCGCCGCCTTCCTGCAGATGCGCGAGCGCATCCGGCGGCAGATCACCCAGCGCACCGAGATGCTCGCCGGCGTGTCCCACGATCTG
Source organism: Alphaproteobacteria bacterium (assembly GCA_030040495.1). GTDB lineage: Bacteria > Pseudomonadota > Alphaproteobacteria > ATCC43930 > CGMCC-115725 > DAHUYF01. The sequence continues at coordinate 3,491 of JASHTP010000220.1, read as the reverse complement.
CGCACGCCGCTGACGCGGATGCGGCTTGCGCTCGAATTCCTGCCGCAGGCCGGGCCCGAGGTCGAGGAGCTGACGCAGGACGTCATGATCATGGAGCGCATGGTCCAGGGTTATCTCGACTTCGCCCGCGGCGAAGGGCCGGAGCAGCCGCGCGACACGGATCTGGGCCTGCTCATCGAGGAGGTCACGGCGGCGGCGCGGCGCGACGGCGCCGACGTGTCGCTGGCGCTGCCCGAAGATTTCGTCCTGCCGCTGCGCCCGGACGCGATGCGCCGGTGCTTTGCCAACCTGCTCAGCAATGCGCGCCGCTACGGCAGCCACATCTGGGTGACGGCGCTGCCCGTCGCCGACGGCATCGACGTGCTCGTCGACGATGACGGCCCGGGCATCCCGGCGGCGCAGCGCGAGAACGTCTTCCGCCCCTTCTTCCGCCTCGACGCCTCGCGCAATCCGGCGACCGGCGGCGTCGGACTCGGACTCACCATCGCCCGCGACGTGGCGCGCGGCCATGGCGGCGACCTCACGCTCGAGGAATCGCCGCAGCACGGGCTGCGCGTGCGGCTGCATCTGCCGCGATAAAAAAAGAGGCCGCCCGAAGGCGGCCTCGCGCGTCGCACAGGGGGGGTATTGGCGACGCGTCCGAGCGAAGGCGGCGACGCGGGGTTAGCGCGTGGCCTTCTGCTTGGCGTACTCGCGCAGCTCCTCGAAGCCCTCGCTGACCCGCTTCTGGATCACGCCGAAAGCCTCGGTGTTGGCCTTGGTGACGAGCTCGGCGAGCTCGCGAGCATTGGCGATGCCCTTCTCGAAGGCCTGCTTCGCGTACTCGGCGTTCTTGGCGATGCGCTCCTCGGGTGCGCCGGGCTGGGTCCAGTCGCGCACCAGGGTCGACACCTCGTCGACCGCCTCGCGGGCGATCTCGACCTGGCGGCGGGCGACGGCCTGGACGCCTTCGACCGCGAGCTGGTTGGCCTGAGTCAACGCCTCGAGGTTCTTGCGCTGGGCGGCGACGATCGATTCGACATCGAGGCCGGGGAACTGGAAGCCGGCAAACGCCTTGCCGACATCCATGTCAAGGAAAGATTGCTTGCCGTTGGTGGTCATGGGGGTCGTCCTTCGCGGTTTGGCAGGGGTCATGTTGCGCTGCACAATAACCGAAATATGGCGCAGCGCTCGGGCCACGTCAAGGGCGGCGGCTAAAAAATATTGCGATGCAATAGCGCCTATTCGGAAGCCGCCGCCGGGGCCAGGCCAAGCCAAGCCTCCGCCCCCCGAAGCCGCCGGTCAAGCACCGCCATGGTCTTGGCAAGGTCGGCGCTGTCGTCCTCGAGGAAGGTCCGCAGCACCGAAACATAGAGCCCCGCCAGGAGATGTGCTCGCATTCTGCCGCGCCAGCCGGCGGCCGAAACCCCAGCGCGTTCAAGCATCCAGCCCATCGAGCAGGCCAGCGCGGGCACGCCCAGCAGTGCCGCCGGATCGCCGAAACTGTCGCGCAGGATGGATTTGAGCGCCGCGCGATAGGGCGCCAGCGCGTCGAAACGCCGCATCAGTGTGTCGAAGAGCCGGTCGCGCGGCGCCTCGCCCGCCTCGTCCGCGCCGGCAAGCGCCACGCGGTCGATGCGGCGGTGGAACCGGGCAAGAAGGCCGAGCTTCGACCGGCAGGCAGCATAAGCCTCGTCGAGGGGCAGGCCGGCCTCGGCGGCGATCTCGGCGAGCCCGGTGCGGCGCCAGCCCTGCCGCTCCGCCAACCGCAAGGCCGCGTCGACCAGCCGGTCGGCGGCGCTTGCCGCCGGCCGCGAAGCGGCTTTGCTGCCGGCCTTACGGGCCCGTTTCGCCATGCGCAGCCTCCCGACACTTCCGCCGGCGACCAGCATAGGCGATGGCGGCACGACCTTGCCAGACTGCCGCACCAAGACGTGAAACCCCGCCGCCCCCACCTTTCCCGCGAGGGACAGGAGCAATTCAGTCGGCAAGCTCGCGCGAGCGCTTGGCGGCGGCGAGGACGGCGCGGCGCAGCAGCGGCTCCAGCCCGTCCGCGGCCATCAGCACGTCGAGCGCGGCACGGGTGGTGCCGCCAGGGCTGGTGACGTCCTCGCGCAGCCGCTCGGCGCTTTGGGGCGAGCGCCGCGCCAGCTCGCCCGCCCCGGCGACGGTGGCACGAGCGAGCCGGGCGGCGAGCGCCTCGGGAAGGCCCGCCGCCATTCCGGCCTTGGCCAGGCATTCGATGAGCAGAAAGACATAGGCCGGGCCGCTGCCGGAGACCGCGGTGACGGCATCGATGAGCGCCTCGTCCTCGACCCAGCCGACCTCGCCCACGGCGGCGAGCAGCTGTTCGGCGAGGGCGCGCTGCTCCGGCGCGACGCGCGGATTGGCGCAGGCGACGGCGATGCCGCGCCCGATCGCCGCCGGCGTGTTCGGCATGGCGCGCACCACCGCGGCCTCCTCGCCCAGCGCGCGGGCGAAGAAGCCCAGCGTCTTGCCGGCAGCAATCGACAGGAACAGCGCGCCCTCGCCGACGAAGCGGCGATAGGGCGGCAGCACCTGGGCCATGTCCTGGGGCTTGACCGCGAGCACGACGGCCGCCGGGCGGAAATCGCGCGGAAACGGCCCGGCCTTGGTCAGGATGTCGACGGCGCTGCGGGCCTCGAAAGGGGCGGCGCCGGGGCCGGGCTCGACCACGACAATGCGGTCGGCGAGACCGCGCTCGAGCCAGCCGGAGAGCAGCGCGCCCCCCATCTTGCCGCAGCCGACCAGCAGCAGCGCCGGAACCGCCGGCGCGCTCACGCCTCGCCCACGGGATCGATCATCGCCGCGGCGACCGCCTCCTCGGCCGGCTTGCCGCCCCAGACGACGAGCTGGAAGGCCGGGTAGAAGCGCTCGCACTCGCTGACCGAGATGTCGACGAGATCCTCGATCTGCTCGACGCTGGCGCCGGCGGCGCCGCGCAGCAGCACGCCCTGGCGGAAGGCGGGCGACTGGCTGTCGATGGTGAGGTCGAAGTGGCCGAGCCAGAGCCGCTCATTGACCGCCGCCAGCAGCTCGAACACCGCCGCGCGCCGCACCTTCGGCACCTTCATCTCGAAGGCGCAGGTGAAATGCAGCGCGTTGATTTCGCGCTGCCAGACGAAGAGCAGGCGGTAGTCGCACCAGCGCCCTGAGATCTCGACCACCATCTCCTCGTCGCTGGCGCGGTCATGCGCCCACTCGTTCGCTTGAACGATCTCTTCGACCAAATCGATCGGGTTGGCGACGCCGGCGGCGGTCTCCAGGGACAAAGCAGTCATTCACCCTCCTGCGGGGGGCCGACCCGAAGGGTGATCCGCGGCATCTTGTGTGGACCACCCGCGGTCACCACAAGATGTAGCCTGCCAAAGGTGACGCGGCGGTGCAAGCGCCGAGTTATCCACAATCCAGCCGAAAGCCCCTGTCACAAGGGCTCGGCCGGCTTCGGCTTGCGCATCGGCGGCCGCGAGCGCAGCGCCCGGTGCTGCGGC
>JASHTP010000219.1 GCA_030040495.1 Alphaproteobacteria bacterium | reverse complement strand
AGCGGCACGTGCACCGCCATCTGGTCGCCGTCGAAGTCGGCGTTGAAGGCGGTGCAGACCAGCGGATGCAGCTGGATCGCCTTGCCCTCGATCAGGATCGGCTCGAAGGCCTGGATGCCGAGGCGGTGGAGCGTCGGGGCGCGGTTGAGCAGCACCGGGTGCTCGCGGATGACCTCCTCGAGGATGTCCCAGACCTCGGGCCGCTCCTTCTCGACCATGCGCTTGGCGGCCTTGATGGTGCTCGCCATGCCGTAGATCTCGAGCTTCGAGTAGATGAAGGGCTTGAACAGCTCGAGCGCCATCTTCTTCGGCAGGCCGCACTGGTGCAGCTTGAGCTCGGGGCCGACGACGATGACCGAGCGGCCGGAATAGTCGACGCGCTTGCCGAGCAGGTTCTGGCGGAAGCGGCCCTGCTTGCCCTTGAGCATGTCGGAGAGCGACTTCAGCGGCCGCTTGTTGGCGCCGGTGATGATGCGGCCGCGCCGCCCGTTGTCGAAGAGCGCGTCCACCGCCTCCTGCAGCATGCGCTTCTCGTTGCGCACGATGATGTCGGGGGCGCGCAGCTCGATCAGCCGCTTCAGCCGGTTGTTGCGGTTGATGACGCGGCGGTAAAGGTCGTTGAGGTCGGAGGTGGCGAACCGGCCGCCGTCGAGCGGCACCAGCGGGCGCAGCTCGGGCGGGATCACCGGGATGACCTCGAGGATCATCCATTCCGGCCGGCTGTTCGAGGAGATGAAGGCCTCGACCAGCTTCAGCCGCTTGACCAGCTTCTTGCGCTTGGCCTCGGAGTTGGTGTCGCGCAGCTCCTGGCGGATGCGCTCGCGCTCGCCGCTCTCGCCCTCGAGCACGATCGCCGACAGCATGCGCTGCAGCGCCTCGGCGCCGATCGAGGCGGTGAAGGCCTCCTCGCCGAACTCCTCCTGCGCCTTGATGAAGTCCTCCTCGCTGAGCAGCTGGTGCAGCTTCAGCGGCGTGAGGCCCGGCTCGATGACGACGTAGTTCTCGAAATAGAGGATCTTCTCGAGATCCTTCAGCGTCATGTCGAGCAGCAGGCCGATGCGGCTCGGCAGCGACTTCAAGAACCAGATGTGCGCCACCGGCGAGGCCAGCTCGATGTGGCCCATGCGGTCGCGGCGCACCTTCGAGAGCGTGACCTCGACGCCGCACTTCTCGCAGATGATGCCGCGGTACTTCATGCGCTTGTACTTGCCGCACAAGCACTCGTAGTCCTTGATCGGCCCGAAGATGCGGGCGCAGAACAGCCCGTCGCGCTCGGGCTTGAAGGTGCGGTAGTTGATCGTCTCGGGCTTCTTGATCTCGCCGTAGGACCACGAGCGGATCCGCTCGGGGCTGGCGATCGAGATCTTGATCTGGTCGAAGCTCTGCGGCCCCGTGACCTGCCCGAAGATGTTCATCAACTCGTTCATGAACGATCCCTCTCTGGGTGACCCGTTAAACCGGCGGGGAGCGCCGGGCGCTCTCCCGCCGTCAAATCAGTAGCTGCGCTGCTCGAGCTCGACGTTGAGGCCGAGCGACCGGAGCTCCTTCACCAGCACGTTGAAGGATTCCGGGATGCCCGCCTCGAAATTGTCGTCGCCGCGGACGATCGCCTCGTAGACCTTGGTGCGGCCGGAGACGTCGTCGGACTTGACCGTCAGCATCTCCTGCAGCGTGTAGGCGGCGCCGTAGGCCTCGAGCGCCCACACCTCCATCTCGCCGAAGCGCTGGCCGCCGAACTGCGCCTTGCCGCCCAGCGGCTGCTGGGTGACGAGGCTGTAGGGGCCGATCGAGCGGGCGTGGATCTTGTCGTCGACCAGGTGGTGGAGCTTCAGCATGTAGATGTAGCCCACCGTCACCTTGCGGTCGAAGGACTCGCCGGTGCGGCCGTCGACCAAGGTGACCTGGCCGGAGCTGTCGAGGCCGGCCTCCCTGAGCATGGCGACGATGTCCTCCTCGCGCGCGCCGTCGAACACCGGGCTCGACACCGGCACGCCCGGCCGCAGATTCTCGGCGAGCTCGAGCAGCTGACCGTCGTCGAGCTCCTTGATGTCGCCCTGGTCCTCGCGGTCGGTGTAGACGCCGTTGAGGAACTTGCGCAGCTCCGCCGTCTTGCCGCCGTTGCGCCGGACCTTGTCGACGATGTCGCCGATCTGGCGGCCGAGGCCGGCCGACGCCCAGCCGAGATGCGTCTCCAGGATCTGGCCGACATTCATCCGGCTCGGCACGCCGAGCGGGTTCAGCACCACGTCGACCGGCGTGCCGTCGTCGAGATAGGGCATGTCCTCGACCGGCATGATCTTGGAGATCACGCCCTTGTTGCCGTGGCGGCCCGCCATCTTGTCGCCGGGCTGCAGCTTGCGCTTCACCGCGACGAAGACCTTGACCATCTTCATCACGCCGGGCGGCAGCTCGTCGCCGCGCTGCAGCTTCTCGACCTTGCTCTCGAAGCGCTGGTTGAGGCGATCGATCGAATCGTCCATCAGCTTCTTCAGCGCCTCGATGTCGGCCATGCGCTTGTCGTTGCGGATGGCGATCTGGCGCCACTGGCCGGGGGTGTACTCCGCCAGCACCGCCTCGGTGATCCTGGTGCCCGCCTTGAGCCCCTTCGGCCCGCTCGCCACCTCCTGGCCGACGAGCAGCTCCTTCAAGCGCGCATGGAAGCTGCGCTCGAGGATGGCGCGCTCGTCGTCGCGGTCCTTGGCGAGGCGCTCGATCTCGGCCCGCTCGATGGCCAGCGCGCGCTCGTCCTTGTCGACGCCGCGCCGCGAGAAGACGCGGACCTCGACGATGGTGCCGGAGACGCCCGGCGGCAGCCGCAGGCTGGTGTCGCGCACGTCCGACGCCTTCTCGCCGAAGATGGCGCGCAGCAGCTTCTCCTCGGGCGTCATCGGCGATTCGCCCTTGGGCGTCACCTTGCCGACCAGGATGTCGCCGGGCTTCACCTCGGCGCCGATATAGACGATCCCCGCCTCGTCCAGGTTCTTGAGCGCTTCCTCGCCGACA
>JASHTP010000218.1 GCA_030040495.1 Alphaproteobacteria bacterium | reverse complement strand
ACCGCGCTGTCGTCGACCACCATCAGCCGGTAGGGCGCGGCGGCGCGCCTGGCCCAGCGCCTTCACCTTGGCGAGGAGCTCGCGCTTGAACTCGTCGGCGCTGGTGAGCGCCGAGGCGCCGGGCTTGGTGAGGTAGTCGGCCGCCCCCGCGGCCAGCGCCTTCATGCTGATATCGGCACCGCGCCGCGTCAGCGTCGAGGCGATGATCACCTTGAGGCCGGGCTTGGCGGCGAGCAGCTTCGGCAGCGCCGTCAGCCCGTCCATCACCGGCATCTCGATGTCGAGGATGACGATCTCGATGTCGTGGCGCGCGAGCGCGTTCAGCGCCATCTCGCCGTTGCTGGCCGAGGCCAGCACCTCGACCTCCGGATCGGCCTCGAGCGAGCGCGTGAGCAGGCCGCGGATCACCGCGCTGTCGTCGACCACCATCAGCCGGTAGGGCGCGGCGGCGCGTCCGCCCTGCGAGCCGCTGGCGCGTGCTATGCCCGTGGCTTCGGCATTCCTCACAACAGCCCCACTTGCGCGAACTTCGCCTGCAGGATGTCGCTGTCGAAGGGCTTCATGATGTACTCGTTCGCCCCGGCGCCGATCGCCTCCTGGATGTGCTGAATGTCGTTCTCGGTGGTGCAGAACACGACCACGGGGTTGTCGCCGCCCGGCGCGCGCCGCAGCTGGCGCAGGAAGTCGATGCCGTTCATCACCGGCATGTTCCAGTCGAGCAGCACCACGTCCGGCATCTTCTTGAGGCAGGCGTCGAGCGCGAGCTTGCCGTCGGCGGCCTCCTCGATGACGAAATGCAGGTCCTCGAGGATGCGGCGCGCGACCTTACGGACCACGCGGGAATCGTCGACGATGAGGCAGGACTTCATGTCCGGTTACTCCGCGCTCCGCGGCGCCGGGTCAAGCGGCCTCGGCGCGGGCGGAGAAGTCGAGCACGCGGGCGACGTCGAGCACGATGAGCAGGGTCTTGTCGAGGCGGTGGATGCCGCCGGAGACGTCGCGCCAGATCGGGTCGAGCGTCGCCGGATTGCGCTCGGCGGTGTCGTCGCCGAGGCTCAGCACCTCGCCCACCGCGTCGACCATGACGCTGTAGAGCTCGCCGCCATGGTCGACGACGACGCTCATGCCGTTCTGCCCTTCCGGCAGCGGCGGCAGCCTGAGCCGCGTGCGCAGGTCGATGGCGGTGACGATGCGGCCGCGCAGATTGAGCGAGCCCGCGACCTCCGCCGGAGCCAGCGGGATGCGGGTGATGCGCTGCGGCCCGAGCACGTCCTGCACCTGCAGCACCGGGATGCCGAAGAGCTGGCCGGCGACCGTGATCGAGACGAATTCGCGGGTGCCGCCGGCGATGACGGTCTTGCCGCGGGCGTCGAAGCCGATGTCCTTGCTCATGCGGCACCTCTCTCAACATTGAGCGCTTCCGACAGCGTGTGGAGAAGCGCGTCGCGGTCGAACTTGGCGACGTAGTCGCTGAACCCCGCGGCGCGGCCGCGGTCGAGATCCTTGGGCGTGGCGTGCGAGGACAGCGCCACCATCGGCGTGTTCTGCCAGCGGCTGGCGTTCTTCACCGTGCTGGCGAACTGGAAGCCGTCCATGCCGGGCATCTCGATGTCGCTGATGATGACGTCGAAATCCTGGCCCTGCTCGCACAGATTGAGGGCGCGGTCGGCGGATTCGACGGTGGTGACCTCGTAGCCCGCCACCGACAGCAGCGGCGTCAGCAGATTGCGGAAGAACGGGCTGTCGTCGACCAGCAGCACGCGCTTGCCCTTCTCGCCGGAGAACTCGCCGTCGCTGTGCGTGCCGAACCAGTCGTTGTAGGCCTGGGTCAGGTAGAAGCCGGCGTCGATCAGGTCGGTCGCCTTGCCGGCGATGATGGCGCTGCCGATCAGGCCCGGTCGGTCGACCGCGACCTCGATCTTGAGCTGCTCCTCGACGATGTCGACGATCTCGTCGACGACCAGGCCCATGGTGTGGTCCTTGTCGGCGAAGACCAGGATCGGCTGGCGACCCTCCTTGCCCATCTGGTAGTTGGGCTCGATCGTGACCAGCGGCATGAGCTTGCCGCGATACTGCACCACCGGCTTGTCGTGCGAGTACTCGACCTGGCCGAGGTCGATCTCCTCGAGCCGGGCGATGAGGGCGAGCGGCACCGCCTTGGGCGAGGCGCTGCCGGCGCGGAACAGCAGCAGGCTGGTGAGGTCGCTGCGCAGGCCGGCCTTCGCCGCGGCGTCGGCGGCGAGCTTGGCGCTCTCGCTGACGGTGATCTCGCCCGTCGCGGCGGCGATGCCGTTGGGATCGAGGATCATGATGACGCTGCCGTCGCCGAGGATGGTGTTGCCCGAGAACATGGCGATGTCGCGCAGGATCGGCGCCACCGGCTTCACCACGATCTCCTCGGTGTCGAAGACGCGGTCGACGATGATGCCGAAGGTATAGGTGCCGACCTGGGTGACGACGATGAAGGTCTCGCTCGGCTTCTCGGCGTTCGTGCCGAGATGCAGCAGCTCGCGCAGCGAGACGAGCGGCAGCAGCCGGTCCCTGAGGCGCAGCACCGGCGCGTTGTTCAGCCACTCGACGTTGTTCTCGGAGTTCGCCGCCGCGCGCACCAGCTCGACGACGCTGATCTGCGGGATGGCGAAGCGCTCGCCGGCGCACTCGACGATGAGCGCCGAGACGATCGCCAGCGTCAGCGGGATCTTGATGACGAAGGTCGAGCCCTTGCCGCGCTGGCTCTTCATCTCGACCGTGCCGCCGATCTTCTCGATGTTGGTGCGCACCACGTCCATGCCGACGCCGCGGCCGGAGACGCTGGTCACCTTGGCGGCGGTGGAGAAGCCGGCCTTGAAGATGAACTGCTGGATCTGCTGCTCGGACATCGCCGCGAGATCGCCCTCGCCGGCGAGGCCGGTGGCGATCGCCTTCTGCTTGATCTTGTCGATGTCGAGACCTTTGCCGTCGTCGGCGATCTCGATGATGATGTGGCCGCCCTCGTGATAGGCGTTGAGCGTGATCGTGCCCAGCTCCGGCTTGCCGGCGGCGACGCGCTCGGCCGGCATCTCGATGCCGTGATCGGCCGAGTTGCGCACCATGTGGGTGAGCGGGTCCTTGATCATCTCCAGGACCTGGCGGTCGAGCTCGGTGTCGGCGCCGTGCATCTGCAGGTCGATCTTCTTGCGCAGCTCGTGCGAGAGGTCGCGCACGATGCGCGGCAGCTTCGCCCAGGCGTTGCCGATCGGCTGCATGCGCGTCTTCATCACGCCTTCCTGCAGCTCGGTGGTGACGTGGGAGAGGCGCTGCAGCGGCGCGCCGAACTCGCTGTCCTTCTGGCCGCGCAGGATCTGCATGAGCTGGTTGCGCGTCAGCACCAGCTCGCTCACCATCGTCATGAGGTTCTCGAGCAGGTCGACATTGACGCGGATGCTCTGCGCCGCGACCGCCGATTCCTTGGCCTCGCCGGCCTCGCCGCGCGGCTCCTTGGCCTCTTTCGGCTCCTTGTCGCGGACGCTTTCCTTGACCTCGGGCGCGGCGGCCTTGATCTCCGGCGCGGCGGCGGCCGGCGCGGGAGCGGGAGCGGGCGCCGGCTCGGGCGCCGGATCG
>JASHTP010000015.1 GCA_030040495.1 Alphaproteobacteria bacterium | reverse complement strand
GGCAAGCGCGTCCGGCGCAAGGCGAAGTAGGACGCAGCGAGCGATCGTCGCGCGACGGCGCCGGGCGCGCGGGCCGCGGACCATCACAATCTCGTGAGCGCGCGACCGTCGCCGGCAGGGGCCGCCGCGGCAAGGGCGCCCGGGGCGGGGTCCGTCATTCCCCGGTCGTCTGCCTGGCTTCCGGGGCGGGCTGGACGAGCACCTTGTCGATCCGCCGCCCTTCCATGCGCACCACCTGGAACCGCCAGCCCGCCCAGGTGAAATGCTCCCCGGTCTGCGGCACATGGTCGAGCCGGAACAGGACGAATCCCGCCAGCGTCAGGAAGTCGCCGCGGGACAGGTCGCGAAGCCCGAGCAGCTCCGCCGCCTCGGCGATCGGCATCGTGGCGTCGATCAGGAACGAGCCGTCGTCGCGCCTGACCACTTCGGGCTCGGCGTTGGCGTCGAGGTCGGGAAGATCGCCGGCGATCGCCTCCAACAAATCCGTTCGGGTGACGATCCCCTGCACGACGCCGTACTCGTCGATGATGACGGCGGTGTGAGCCGGCGTCTTCTTGAAGAGGTCGAGGGCTCTCACGATCGATGCCCCCTCATGCACGATCAGAGGAGCCTGCAGAGCGCCTTCTATGTCGAACGGGCGCCCGTCGAGGGCCTGGTCGAGGAGGTCCTGCTTGTCGACGACCCCGGCGATCTGATCGATCGAGCCGCGGCTCGCCAGCAGCTGCTGATGCGAGCATTCGCGCACCTTCCGCAGAATGCCGTCCTTCGGCTCGTCGAGATCGATCCACGTCACGTCGGGCCGCGCCGTCATGATCGTGCGCACCGCGCGATCGGCCAGGAACAGCACCTCGTCGATGATTTCCCGCTCGGCGGCATGGATCGCGCCGGATTCGGCGCCCTCGGCGATGACGCTGCGGACCTCGTCCTCCGTCACCCGACGCACGGAAGCCGCGCGGACGCCGAACAAGCGAAGCACGCCCTTGACCGAAACGTCCAGGAGCCAGACGAACGGCGACCCGATCCGGGCGACAAGCGCGAGCGGCTGCACGACGCGAAGCGCGACCGACTCGGCATTCGCCAGCGCGATCTGCTTGGGCACGAGTTCGCCGATCAGCAACGAAACATAGGACACCGGAACGACGATCAGCACGATGGCCAGGGGTTTGCCGTGATGCGCGAGCGGCTTGAACGTGTCGAGCCAGTCCCCCAGCCGGTCGGCGAGCGTGGCGCCGCTGAAGACGCCGGCCAGGATGGCCGTCAGCGTCATCCCAATCTGAACGACGGCGAGGAAGCGGCTGGAATTGTCGACGAGGGTGAGAGCGATGCGCGCGCGGTTGTCGCCGTCGGCGGCCAGCTGCTGCAGCCGAGGCCGCCGCGACGACACGATCGCCAGCTCGGACATCGCAAAGAATCCGTTCAGCAGCACGATCAGACCGACGATGACGATCTCTAAGGCAACCATTGGCTTGCTCCCCGTTGAGGAGCGACCTTCGACCGCAGGCTGAACCGCCATTCCCCGAGACCGACGCGCGACCCTCTTCTTCGCGCCGCCGAGCTCATGGGAAGGTGAATCCCTTGCGCCTGAACAGAGCGATGCAGGCATCGACGGCCGCGGGGTCGTAGAGCCGCCCCTTGCCGGCTTCGATCTCGGCCAGCGCGGCATCCAAGCCGACCGCGGGACGATAGGGGCGGTGCGCCGTGATCGCCTCGGTCACGTCGGCGACGGCAAGGATCCGCGCCTCGACGATGATGGCGTCGGCGGCAAGGCCCCGTGGATAGCCGGAGCCGTCGAGCCGCTCGTGATGCTGCAGAATGGTCTCGGCCACGGGCCAGGGAAACTCGACACCCTTGATGATGTCGTAGCCGGCCTGGACATGGGTCCGGATGAACTGGATCTCGAGCGGGGTCAGCGCCCCGGGCTTGCCGAGGATCTCGACCGGGACGTTGATCTTGCCGACGTCGTGGATCAGGCCGGCGAGAAAGATGCCGCGACTCTGCTCCTCCGGCAGACCCATCTCTCCGGCGATCGCGGCCGCGAGCTTCGCCACGCGCCGCTGATGGCCGGCGGTATAGGGATCGCGCATTTCGATCATGCTGGCGATGGCCCCGACGGTATCCTCGAGGCTCTCATAGAATCGCCGGACGGCGGTCTCGCGCGCGGCGCCGGCCCGCAGCGCGACGATGCCGTAGGCGAGGTCGTTGGCCAATTCGACGAACAGGTCGAGCTCGCCCGGGCCGATCGCTTCCCGTTCCCCGGCATAGATGGTGAGCACCCCGAAGACGCCCGTCGCATCCCTGAGCGGCAACGCCGCGCTCGAGGCGTAGCCGCGCTTGAGCGCTTCCTCGCGCCAGGGCTCCATGCTCGGATCGGTGGCGAAATCGCGGTTGATCTGCGGCCGGCCGGTCCTGATCGCCATGCCGGTCGGGCCGCGGCCGCGCTCGCTATCCGCCCAGCTGATCCGCGCCTGTTCGATGTAGCCCAAATTATGGCCGGCGACCGCTGCGACCCGCACCGTCTTGTCCTCGTCGTGCTCGGCAATCCCGATCCAAGCCATCCGATAGCCGCCGACATCGACCAAGGTCCGGCACATGTCGCGCAGCAGGTCCGATTCGCTTTGCGCGCGCACGAGCGCCTGGTTCGCGCTGCTCAACGTCCTGAGCGTGCGGTTCAACCGCTCCAACGCGCGCTCCGCCTGCTTGCGCTCGGTGACATCCGTCGCCCAGATGCGCAAGGTTTGGAAATCGAGCGAGAGGAAGAGCCGTTCCTCGAAGCTGTGCCCGGCGATCTCGACCTCCTGGACGCCGGCCTCGTCCGCGCCTGGGAGCTGCGAGAGCTTCTCGCTCCAGGCGGCGGGGATGAACAGGCGCGCATCGTCGACCTTGCAGTCCGCGAGGGTCTTTTGCATGGCCGGATTGATGAATTTGATCTGCATGGCCCGATCGAATTCGATGATCGACACGGGCGTGCCCTGCGGGAACGAGGCAAGGTGGCGGATTTCGCGCTCGGCGCGCGCAAGGCCGGAAACGTCGCGTGCCGCGGCGAAGACGCCGGCGACCTCGCCGGTCGCGTCGCGATAGACGGAGGCGTTGTAGAGCACGGGAATGACGGTCTCGTCGCGACGTCGGACCTCGAGGGGGTAATCGCGCACCGAGCCTTCCCGGAAGACCCGCTCATATCCGGCGCGCGCTTGCGCGGAGTTGGTGAAATAGTCGGAGAAATCCGTGCCGATGAGGTCTGTCCGGGAGCGGCCGGTGATGGTCTCGGTGGCCGCGTTCACGTCGGTGATCCGGCCGTCGCGTCCGATGGTGACGAGGGGGTCGGGACTGGCTTCGATCAGTGCGCGATTGTAGGCGCTCTGCAGCCTCGCGTCCTTTCTCCCGGCTTCCGCCACGATGGCGCGGCGCCTGGCACGGGCGGAGAGCTCACCGACCGTCACCGCGGTGACGAGGAAGGCGCCCAGCGCGGCCCAGTCCTGGAGATGCGCGATGTACAGCGTGCCGAACGGCGGCAGGAAGTAGTAGTCGAAGGCGAGCCCGCCAAGCGCGGACGCGACGAGCGCCGGCCGGATTCCCCACGTGCTGGCCACGAAGAGCACGACCAGCAACATCGCCAGGGCCACGGTGGTATTGTTCACCTTTCCGGCAAGCGGCGCGCACAGAGCGGTCACCGCGGCAATGCCCAGCACGGCCGAGAGGTAGGCGACGATTCCGGCGTGCATGAGGTTGCGCCGCATGCTGCGGAGCGTCTCCGGGTTCAGCAAGCGCATTGCCGGGCGAAAGGCCGCTTCGCCGAGGCGGCCGCCAGTCGAAGCTCTTCCCATATCGGGTCGCTGCGGCGCCTCTGTCAACGGTCGACGCGGTTCGGCGGCGTGCCGGGCTTGGGCCGGGCCCGACGGCGCCGCCGCCTTCTCCGGTCCGGGATCGCCGGGCCCGGACGACGCCTCGGTCGACGGGGCCGGGTCCGCGAGAGCGCAGGCGGCGCCGCCATCGCCAAGCCCCGAGGCATCGCGCGCCTCGTCGGCACCGCATGATGTTGAGCCCTTCGACACGGCCGAGACCTCGCGAGGTCAGCACGTTGCACCCTATCCATTAGACGAATTTTCGCCGCGTGCATTTGATGTAGATCAAAGCAGATCGCGCCGCGAACGACGTTAATTCATCTTGGCGTGATTGCGGAATGTAAGTTTTTCATAAAGGAACCGAGGGGTGGGTGATGCCGCTCATTCTTCTGATGCTTGCCTTGTTGATCGGCTTCTTCGCCCTGTTCGCGGGCCTGGTGCTGTTTTCGGAAAGCGTCATTGCGCCGCGGTGAAGGCATGGCGGAGCGGATGACGCCGTTTGCGAAGCTCGGGGATTGGAGCGCACGACATGGCGATCTACCTGCTTCTGACGCTGCTGATCGCTCTGGTGATCTATCTCTTCTACGCAGTGATCCATCCCGAGCGATTCTGATCACCGCGGGGAAACGGCGATGACGCTCCAAAGCTGGCTGCAGATCGGCTTGACGCTGCTGATCGGGTTTCTGATCAGCATCCCGGCGGGCCGCTATCTGGCCCGGGTGGTGACCGACCAGAAGACCCTGCCGGATCGCCTGTTCGATCCGATCGACAATTTGATCTACCGGCTGATCGGACGGCGGCTCTGCAGCCAGGCGATGGACTGGAAGGCCTACACGTTGCACATGCTGGCAACGAACCTGGTCATGGCCCTCATCATCTTCCTGATCCTGGTGTTCCAGGACCATCTGCCGCTCAATCCGCAGCGCTTCGCCGGCATGGAGCCGATGCTCGCCTTCAACACGGCGGTGAGCTTCATCACCAACACCGACTGGCAGGATTATGGCGGCGAGACCACGCTGTCCATCTTCAGCCAGATGGCGGCCATCACCTTTCCGATGTTCACCTCCGCGACGACCGGGTTCGTCGTCGCCATGGCGTTCATCCGCGCCCTGACGGTCAAGGACGGCGGCGCCAATCTGGGCAATTTCTACCGGGATCTGATCCGCTTCACCACGCGCGTGCTGATGCCCGCCTCCTTCGTGCTCGCCTTGCTCATCATGCAGCAAGGCGAGCCGCAGACCCTCGCCGCCGGCGTCGCGGCGCACACGGTGCAGGGAGCGGACCAGACGATCGCGCTGGGGCCGGTGGCCTCGCTCGAGACCATCAAGCATCTCGGCACGAATGGCGGCGGCTTCTTCAACGCCAACGCCGCCCATCCCTTCGAGAACCCGACCCCGATCACCAATCTGGTGCAGACGCTGCTGATGATCGCGCTGCCGAGCGCGATCGTCCTGTGCTTCGGCGAGATGATCGGCAACCGCCGCCAAGGCTGGGTTCTCTACGGCGTCATGGTCGCGCTCCTGCTCCTGTTCCTGCCGGTCGTCATCGTGTCGGAACAGGCCGGCACGCCGCTGCTGGCGAAGGCGGGCATCGAGACGGCGGCCAGCCCCACCCAGCCCGGCGGCAACATGGAGGGCAAGGAGGTGCGTTTCGGCATCGCCCAGAGCGGCTTGTTCGCCGACGTCACCACCGGCTTCACGACCGGCAGCGTGAACTCCATGCATGACAGCTTCACGCCGCTCGCCGGCATGGGACTTTTCGTCGGCATGATGCTGCAATGCGTGTTCGGCGGAAAGGGCGTGGGATTCCTCGCCGCGCTGGTCTTCGGCATCATCGCCGTCTTCGTCGCCGGCCTGATGGTCGGACGGACGCCCGAGTTCCTGGGCAAGAAGATCGAGAAGCCCGAGATCGTCCTGGTCTCGCTCGCGCTCCTGATCCATCCGCTCGTCATCCTGGCGCCCTCCTCCTGGTCGATGATCGCGCCTTACGGCGTCTCCTCCCTGAACAATGCCGCCATGCACGGCTATTCCGAAGTGCTCTACGCCTTCAGCAGCTCGGCGGCCAACAACGGCTCCGCCTTCGCCGGGCTGAACGGCAACACGCCCTGGTACAATCTGGCGACCGCCGTCGTCATCCTGCTCGGCCGCTATCCGCCGATCATCTTCATGATGGCGGTGGCCGGATCGGTGGCGGCCAAGCCCACCCTGCCGCTCACCGTGGGCACGCTGCGCACGGACACGGTGAAGTTCGGAACCTTCTGGCTGGGGACCATCCTGGTGGTCGGAGCGCTGACGTTCTTTCCCGCTCTCGTGCTCGGACCGATCGCCGAGTTCTACGCCATGAAGGGCGGTTTCCTCTTCTGACGCACAGGGCCGCCGCACTCCGTCCCAGAGAAGCTCGACATGGCACCAGACAAACCCGACACCGCACCGGAACAAGAAGTCACCCTGCGCCGGAAATTCCGCCGCGCGGAGGACCGCATCGCGGCCGGCAAGGCTCGGGTCGAGGAGCCTTACGGCGCCGACCTGCTGCTGGGCGCGCTCGCCGCCTCCTTGGGAAAATTCGATCCGCGCGTGCAGGTCCGCAACCCCGTGATGTTCGTGGTCTGGCTCGGTGCGGTCGTCACCGCCGCCCTCACGGCATACCCCGGACTCTTCGGACCCTCGAGCGCGTCCGCGGCCTACAACGGCGTGGTGACCTTGATCCTGCTGCTGACCGTGTGGTTCGCGAACTTCGCGGAAGCGCTGGCGGAAGGGCGGGGCAAGGCGAAAGCCGCCTCGCTGCGGCGGACCAAGACCGAACTGATGGCGCAGCGCGTCCTGCCCTCGGGGGAGACCGAGCAGGTGCCGGCGACGGAGTTGCGCAAGGAGGATCTGGTCCGCGTCGAGAAAGGCGAGATCATCCCGAGCGACGGGGAGGTCGCCGAAGGCGTCGCCTATGTCGACGAGTCCGCCATCACCGGCGAGTCGGCGCCCGTGCTCAAGGAGCCCGGAACCGACATGTTCTCCTCGGTGACCGCCGGCACGTCGGTCATCTCGGATCAGCTGCTCGTCCGCGTCACCGTCGATCCCGGCGAGAGCTTCCTCGACCGCATGATCCATCTGATCGAAAGCGCCAAGCGGCAGAAGACGCCGAACGAGATCGCGCTCACGGTCCTGCTCGCCATCCTCACCCTGATCTTCGTCATCGTCGTGGCGGCGATGGCGCCGGTGGCCGAGTATTTGCACGCGCGCATCAACATCGCCGACCTGATCGCGCTTCTGGTCGCCCTCATTCCCACCACCATCGGGGCGCTCCTGTCGGCCATCGGCATCGCCGGCATCGACCGCACCGTGCGCTTCAACGTGCTCGCCATGTCCGGAAAGGCCGTCGAGGCGGCGGGCGACGTACAGACCCTGCTTCTCGACAAGACCGGCACGATCACGCTCGGCAACCGCCAGGCGACGGAATTCACCCCGCTCCGCGACGTCAAGGCGAACGCGCTGGTCCAGGCGGCCTATCTCGCCTCCTGCTTCGACACGACGCCGGAAGGAAGAACGGTGGTCGCGTTCGCCGAGAAGCTCGGCGCCCGGCGCGACCCGGCGCTGGATCGGGCGCGACGCCTGGACTTCTCGGCGGAGACGCGGATGAGCGGCACCGACATGCCCGACGGGCGGATCATCCGCAAAGGCGCGGTCACCGCCGTGGCCCGCCACGTGGCCGAGGCGTTCGGCAGCCCCGAGCCGCCGGACCTCAAGGAGCTTGCCAACGGCATCGCCCAGCGAGGGGCGACGCCGCTGGCGGTGTCGGTGGACGGCGGGATCGTGGGCGTGATCGCGCTGTCGGACGTGCCGAAGCCCGGCATCCGCGAGCGCGTCAAGCAGCTTCGCCAGATGGGCATCCGCACCGTCATGGTGACCGGCGACAACCCCATCACCGCCGCCGCGATCGCCGCCGAGGCCGGGGTGGACGATTTCGTCGCCGAGGCCAAGCCGGAGGCGAAGCTGCAGCTCATCCGTCGCGAGCAGGCCCAGGGCCGCCTGGTGGCGATGACCGGCGACGGCACGAACGACGCTCCGGCGCTCGCCCAGGCGGATGTCGGGCTCGCCATGCATTCCGGCACCAACGCCGCCAAGGAGGCGGCGAACCTGATCGACCTCGATTCCGACCCGACCAAGCTCATCGACCTCGTGGCGATCGGCAAGCAGATGCTGATCACGCGCGGCGCCTTGACGACCTTTTCCATCGCCAATGACGTGGCCAAGTACTTCGCCATCATACCGGCCATGTTCATCATCGCCCTGCCGGGACTTTCGGCGCTGAACGTCATGAGGCTGTCGACGCCGCACAGCGCCGTGCTGTCGGCGCTGATCTTCAACGCGCTGATCATCCCGGCGTTGATTCCGCTGGCGTTGCGCGGCGTCCGCTTCCGGCCGACGGGCGCCGAGGACACGTTCTACCGCAACCTTGTCGTCTACGGCCTGGGAGGGCTCATCGCGCCGTTCATCGGCATCAAGGCGATCGACCTCCTGCTGTCGGCGCTGGCCTAGAGGAGCGCGACATGCGCGACATCATGATGGGTGCGGTGCGTGCCTCGCTGGTCACCTGGGTGCTGTGCGGCCTGGCCTATCCGCTGGTGCTGACCGGACTGGGCCAATGGCTGATGCCGTTCCAGGCGAATGGCAGCCTGGAGCGGAACCGGGACGGAGCCGTCATCGGCTCGCAGCTGATCGGGCAGGCCTGGAACGGTCCCGAATGGTTCCACGGCCGGCCCTCGGCGACCACCGACACCGATCCCAGCGATCCGACCAAGACCGTGCCGGCGCCTTACAACGCAGCAAGCTCCAACGCGTCGAACCTGGGCCCGACCAGCAAAGACCTGGCCGAGCGCCTCGCCGCGGCCCGCAAGGCGCTGGAGGAGACGCAGCCGGAGCTCGCGGGCGCAAAGCTGCCGGCCGACATGCTGACCGCGTCGGCCTCGGGCCTCGATCCCGACATCAGCCCGGCCAACGCGGCGCTGCAGGCGGCGCGGGTGGCGAAGGCGCGCGGCGTGCCGCCGGCGCAAATCGAAGCGCTGGTGCAGCAGCACGTCACCGGCCGCAGCCTCGGCATCTTCGGCGAGCCGCGCGTCAATGTCCTGGCCCTGAACCTGGCGCTGCAACGCGCCTATCCAAAGCGGTAGCGCCGCCATGTCCGGCTCGACATCGGTATCGGGCTCCGGCCACGGCAAGGACGATGGCGAGGAAGCGCCGTCGCCGGCCCGCTCGAGCGATGCCGACGTCGGCACGCGAGCCCCCGATCATCCCTCTCCGGAGACGGCGGCGGGCCTGAAGATCCTGATCGTCGAGAACGTGCCGAGCGATGCCGAGCTGATCGAGCAGACCTTGCGCCGGGCCGGGCTCGGCTTCGTCGCCAGGCGGGTCGGCGCGCAGGAAGCCTTCATCCGCGCGCTCGACGAGTTCGACCCCGATATCGTGCTGTCGGATTGCAAGCTGCCGGATTTCGACGGCTTCGCCGCGATCAGGCAGGCGCGACGGAAATCGCCGGACCTCCCCGTGATCCTGGTCACCGGCATGCTGGGAGACGAGGCCGCAGTCGAGCTCGTCAAGGCCGGCGCCAACGACTACGTCCTGAAGGAGGGGATGTCGCGCCTGCCGACCGCCGTGCACAGGGCGTTGACGGAGGCGCAAACGGCGCGCGCCCAGAAGCAGGCGGAGGAAGCGCTGCGGCGGAGCGAGGAGCGCTATCGCTCGCTGGTGGTCGCCCTGTCGCAGATCGTCTGGACGACGGACGCCAAGGGCGAGGTGATCGACGATGTGCCGGCCTGGACGGCCTTCACCGGACAGTCGCGCGACGAGATCAAGGGCGCCGGCTGGATCGCGGCGCTTCACCCGGACGACCGCGACCGCGTCGCCGCCGCCTGGTCGGCCGCGGTGGCCGCGCGCACCCTCTTCGAAACCGAGTATCGGCTGCGCCGGCATGACGGGGAGTATCGGCATTTTTCCGTCCGCGGCGTGCCGGTCGGGGCGGAGGACGGCACGATCCGCGAATGGGTCGGCGTCTGCACCGACATCACCGAACGCAAGCGTCATGAGGAAGAGCTCGCCGAAGTGCAGGCGCGGATGGTCGAGGTCCTGCGCGCGCAGGCGGTTCGCGACCCGTTGACCGGACTCTTCAACCGCCAGTACCTCGACGAGACCTTGACGCGGGAGCTGCACGGATCCCGACGCCGCAAGATGCCGCTTTCCCTGGCGATGCTCGACATCGATCATTTCAAGATCTTCAACGACACCTACGGCCATGCGGCCGGCGACGAGGTGCTGAAGCAGCTGGGGAAGGCGCTGCGCGACACCGTGCGCACCAGCGACATCGCCTGCCGCTACGGCGGAGAAGAGTTCGTCCTGATCCTGCTCGACGCGGATCTCGCGGCCGCCTTGCCGTCCGTCGCGCGCATTTGCCTGGAGATCAAGCGCATACAGTGCGTCTTCCGAGGTCGGACGCTGCCGGGCATCACCGTCTCGGCCGGGGTCGCCCAATACCCGGTGCATGGCACATCGCCGGAGGAATTGCTCAGAGCCGCCGACGAGGCTCTCTATGCGGCCAAGAACGCCGGTCGGGACCGCATCGAGATATCCTCGGCCCGTCCCAGGCGGAAGATGGCGCCGGTGCCGTCGTGACCGCGCCTGGACAGGAAGAAGCGGCGCTCATGCCCACCACCAGGGCCCTCGCGCCCATTGCCGCCGCGCCGCAACCACCGGCGCCGCTGCCGACGCCGCCATCCGTCGCGACCCCGCCGGCGCAGGCGCCGACGCTCGACGCGCTCATGCACGCCTGGCAGGCGCACTTCACGCTCTCGGTCTCGCCGGCGGCGCTCTGGGCCGCGTTCTCCGACTGGGCGGCTCACCTCGCCAACTCGCCCGAAAAGCAGCTCGCGCTCGCCGAGCAGGCGGCCCGCGACGGGGCGCGGCTCGCGACCTATGCGCAGCGGCGCGCTTTTGGCATCGATGCCGAGCCCTGCGTCGAACCGCCGCCCCATGACCGCCGATTCAGCGATGCCGACTGGCGCCAGCCGCCTTTCGACGTGGCGTCCCAAGCCTTCCTGCTCTGGCAGAAATGGTGGCACGAGGCGACCACCGGCGTTCGCGGGGTCGCCTCGGCGAACGAGCGCATCGTCGAGTTCGCGACCCGTCAGCTCCTCGACCTCTTCTCGCCGGCAAACTCGCCTTTCACCCATCCGACCGTGCTGCGGGCGACCGCGGCGGAACACGGGCAAAACCTGGTGCGCGGCTTCCTCAACTTCGTCGAGGATTCGCAGCGCATGCTGACGGGCCGCGGGCCGGTCGGCGCCGAAGGTTTCGTCCCCGGCCGCGAGGTCGCGGTCACGCCGGGAAAGGTCGTCTACCGCAACGAGCTGATCGAGCTGCTGCAGTACAAGCCGGCGACCGACACGGTGCGGCCGGAGCCGGTGCTCATCGTCCCCGCCTGGATCATGAAGTACTACGTGCTCGATCTCTCGCCGGAGAACTCTCTGGTGCGCCATCTCGTGGCCAGCGGGTTCACCGTCTTCATGATCTCGTGGCGAAATCCCGGCACCGGGGAGCGGGATCTCGGGATGGAGGACTACCGGCGACTCGGCATCGAGGCGGCGCTCGACGCCGTCGGGTCGATCTGCGGCGGGGCCAAGGTGCATGCCGCCGGCTACTGTCTCGGCGGCACGCTGCTGGCGATCGCCGCGGCGCAGATGGCGCGCGACGGCGACCATCGGCTCGCCAGCATGACGCTCCTTGCCGCCCAGACGGATTTCAGCGAGGCGGGCGAGCTCATGCTCTTCATCAACCGGAGCCAGATCGCTTTTCTCGAAGACGTGATGTCGGAGCAGGGCTACCTCGACGCCCGGCAGATGGCGGGCGCCTTCCAGTTGCTGCGCTCCAACGATCTGATCTGGTCTCAGGCCGTGCGAAACTACCTGCTCGGGCTGCGCCGGCCGCTGACCGATCTCATGGCGTGGAACGCCGACGCCACGCGCATGCCCTATCGCATGCACTCGGACTATCTTCGCCACATGTTCCTGCGCAACGATCTGGCCGAAGGGCGTTACATGGTCGAGGGGCGGCCGGTGGCGCTTTCCGACATCCGCGTGCCGATCTTTGCCGTAGGCACCGAGACCGACCATGTCGCGCCCTGGCGTTCGGTCTTCAAGATCCAGCTGCTCACCGACACCGACGTCACCTTCGTGCTCACCACCGGCGGCCACAATGTCGGCATCCTGGGCCTGGCCGAGCGCCGGCGGACATTGCCGGCGCGCGCTTTTCGCATCGCCGAGCGCCCCGAGCATGGCCGCCATCCCGATCCGGAAAGCTGGATGGCAGCGGCGGAGAGACATGACGGGTCCTGGTGGCCGGCCTGGATTTCCTGGCTCGCCGAGCGATCCGGCAAAGCCGGACCCCGGCCGACGCTGGGCGCGCCCGACAAGGGCTATTCGATCCTGGGCGACGCGCCGGGCACCTACGTCATCGAACCCTGACCGGCGGACCCGCCGGCAGGCCAGCGACCTCCTGCCGTGTCCGCGGCTCGCATCTCGCGAACAGGTCCCGGGAAAGAGCAAAACGGCCGTTTGCGCGTCGCGGCGGCGTCCCGCCGCGAAACTCCGGGCCAGGCTTGCGACCGATAAATCGGCGTGTTCTGACTGCTTCAACCGCGAGATGCGCACACACCGATAGCCTGGAGCTCCGCGTTGGCAACCGCGAGCCCCGCAATGCGGCGACCCGGTCGGTGATAGAGCCACCAACCCTGCTCATTGATCGCGTAGTAAGGCCAATAATAGGAGATGGTCGAGGTGGGCACGATGGCGCTTTTCTGGTTGTCGAGAAGCAAGGGTTCGCCCTCGACGTAGGCAACGAGAACGGCATGAACGAGATTCAGGTGCATGTCGCGCACGACGACAAGGCGGAGCGCCCTTGCCGGCATTCCCGATTCGCGCAGCACCATGTACTTGGCAATCGCGTAGTCCTCGCACTGGCCGCCCTTGCGGAAGAACTCGAACGGCGTCTCCCAGTGATTGCTGTCGCCCCAATTGCGGATCGAAGCGACGTAGGGATGGCTATTGATAGCGGTGTTCACCCTCGCGATCTTGGCACGGACGTCGAGGCCAGCGACGCTATCGACCAAGGTCTGCCATTCCTTTGGCTCGCACCCTTCGACGGCGCGTCCGGGACAGACGTCTTTCGCGGCGCGCCGTTCAGCTTTGAACCGCCGCAACATGCCGTTCCATTTGTAAAAGTTGGAATTGTCCGGCGAGAAGGTTTCGGAACTGCCGAAAAGGCCTTGCCTCGGCTGCGGCGACGACGCCCAAAGCGGCATGACAGTGACGAGCGCGACGGCCCACGCCACCGCACAGACAGGATATCGCTTCATGTCTCAATCCAGCACGCCTTTGTTCGGCCCCCTCGGACGGGGTTCGGTCAGGCCATGCGCGGCATCGGCACCATAGAAAGCGCCGAGGCGAAGGGGGCATTGACCTGAATCAATGTCGGCGCCGGCCGCCCACTTTGTTGCACGGCCATGGGCGGTTCCCGAAACTCGACACGCCTATGGCTGCAATTGTCCTGCGGCGACCGCCCGCGGCTATGCCGTTTTTTGCCGTCTAGCCCCCTGTGCAGGGAGCGGCGCGCGCCAGGGATCTGAAGGCTTTGGAGCGCGCGAAGGGAACCGAGCCCTCGTCGCAAGCTTGGGAAGCGTCTGCTCCATCCTTGAGCTTGACCCGCGTCCCTGAACCCTGACCGGCGTGATCATCGGCCGGTTGCCGGCCGAAGCGAGCGGGCGGCCGCGATTGCCGCGATGATGGCGGCGGTGGCAAGCGCAGCCGCGGCGATGAGCGACGGCAACGCGAAGCTGCCGGTACGATCCAGCAGAAACCCGGCCATGACCGGCCCCGCGATCTGTCCGACGCCGAATCCCGCGGTCATCAAGGCGAACGAGCGGTGTTGCCGGTCCGGCGCGAGGGTGCGCGCGGCGGCGAAGCCCAAGGCGGTGATCCCCATGAAGGTGACGCCAAGCAGCGAGGCTGCGAGCAGCGCACCGACGGGCGTCGGCCACAGCCCGCCGGCGGCGATGCCCGCCGCCTCCAGCAGACAGGCCGGTCCGTAGGTTCTCAGCGCCCCGAAGCGGGCGCCGGCGCGACCCCAGATCGCGGTCGAAGGGGCTGCGCTAAGGCCGACGACCAACCAGACGGCCGGTCCCCATGTTTGCACCCCGGGAGCGTTGCCCACGACCGCAACGAGGAACGTCGCGGTGACGACGTAGCCAAAACCGAACAACCCATGACAAAGGGCGAGTGGCCCGAGACCGCGCGGCAAACCGCCGGATGTCGCGGCGCGGGATGCCGGCGTCTCCGCCGCCGGCCTCGCGCCCGGCACGAGCCGGGCGCAGACCGGGATGACGATTGCGGCGAGAGCGCCGGACGCAAGCCACAGCAGCTGCCAATCCGCTCCCGTCGCCCGCAGCGCCGCGATCAGGATTGCGCTAGCGGCAATGCCGACGCCGACGCCGGCGAAATGGATCGACGCGAAACCCGTGCGCCCGGTCACGGCGAGATGGTCGAGCACCAGGGCCGAGCCGAACACCAGCACGAAGGCGCTCGCCGCCCCGCCCGCGAAGCGCAACGACAGGAAAGCGGTCATCGAGCCGGATGCCGCCATTGCGGCCGTGGTCGCCGCACTGACCGCGAGCGCCGCCAGGAACCAGGCGCGCCGTCCGCCCGGCAACCGCGGCGCCGCGGCGAGCAGCGCTCCTGCGAGGTAACCCATGAAATTCGCCGAGGCGATCAGTCCGGCTTCCGCCTTGCTGAGGCCCAGCGCTTCGGTCATCGCGGGAAGGATCGGCGTATAGACGAAACGCCCTATGCCCATCGCCGAAGCCAGCGCAAGCATGCCACCGAGGGCCAGCGCGAGATCCGTGCGTGCGCGGGTCGGTGGCGCAAGTCGATCAGCCTCGACCGCCAGCGCGGGATTGGTGCGGAAAAGAACCATGCGTCGGCTCGCCGATTGCCGCGGTCAGGGGGAGGGTCAGCGTGAGCCGATCGGGCAATCCGGAGAAGCGATTCTTAGTGATCGCTCGCATCTCGTCGGCAGATGCCGCTTCCTGCCCGGGCCGCCGCGGGATTCGTCGGGCAGGGCAGGCAGCGGAAGTCGGGAAATGGCTAATCTGCGGACGCTTTCGAGCCGATGCGCCGACGGCGAGCGCGCTCCGACCGGACTCTTCGGCGCCCGTCGAGCATGAGGCGCTTTGCCGCCTGCGCCGCCGCTTCGGCAATGCTCCGGTCGCCATGAATGAGCATGAGCGCCATCGAGCCCTCCAGCAGCAGCATGACCTCCCGGGCGCGCGCGGCCGGAGCCGCCAGCCGCCGCCGGGCCAGCTCGCCCGCGAGCCACGCCTCCAAGGCGGCCTTGTGCCGGCTGGCGATGGCGCGCGCGGGATGGCCGGGAAGGTCGGCAAGCTCCATTGTGAGGCGGGTGAACCCGGCGCCGGCCCAGCGCGGCTTGCCCGCCCATTGCGCCAATTCCGAGAACAGCGAGTCCAGCATCGTATCGACATCGCCGGCCAGGCGGCCGCTCCAATCCTGGATCCGCGCCAGCGACAGCTCGTGATGAAACTCGAGGACCGCCGCGAGAAGCTCGTCCTTGCTGGCGAAGTGGTCGTAGAGCGTCCGCTTGGTCACGCCGGCCGCTTCGGCGACGAGATCGACGCCGACCCGCGTGAAGCCCTTGCGGTAGAACAGCCCGTAGGCCGTCTCCAGGATGCGTCGCCGCGTCTGCCCTGCCGATCGCGCCATGCCGCCTCGGCGTATCATGCGCGACGGTATACTGCCTAGTGAGTTTACATATCGCCGCGCGTCGATAGGGTGCCGAAGAGAGATCGAGAGCACCCTCGGAGCGGACGATGGGCGACGCGAAGCTCACCATTCGAGACGTGACGGCGCGCGCCGTGCTGGCGCCGCTGAAGCAGCCGATCCGGACCGCCGTGGGGACCATCCCCTCGGCGCCGCTCGTGTTGATCGACGTGGCGACCGAAGAGGGAAGCTCGGGCCATTCCTACATTTTCGGCTACACGGCCGCCGCGCTGGCGCCGCTGGTGCGATTGATCGACGAGATGGCTCCCGAGCTCAAGGGCAAGTCCGTCGCCCCGGTCGAGCGCAGGCGCGACTTCGACCGGCGCTTCCGGCTGCTCGGCTGGCAGGGGCTGGTGGGGATGGCGGTTTCCGGCCTCGACATGGCGTTCTGGGACGCGGTTGCGCGGACGCTCGATCGGCCCTTGGTCGAATTGCTGGGCGGCTCGCCAGCGCCGCTTCCGGCCTATGACAGCTATGGCATCGTCGATCCCAAGGCGGACGAGAAGGCGATCCTGGCTTCGGTCGAGGCCGGATTCCGTGCGATCAAGATCAAGATCGGCGATGGCGATCTCAAAAAGGATTTGACGGTCGTCGCCGCCGTGCGCGCGATGATCGGCCCCGACGTCAGGCTGATGGTGGACTACAACCAGTCGCTGGATCCCGTCGAGGCACGCCGCAGGATCGCGGGGCTCGCCGACTACGATCTCCACTGGGTCGAAGAGCCGGTACGGGCCGAGGATCTCCACGGCCACGCCCAGGTCCGCGCGGCGTCGGCCGTGCCGGTGCAGACCGGCGAGAATTGGTGGTTCCCTCGCGACATGGCAAAGGCGATCGCCGCCGGCGCATCGGATTACGCCATGCTCGACATCATGAAGATCGGCGGCGTCACGGGATGGCTGAGCGCCATGGGCCAGGCCGAGGCCGCGTCGCTGCCGGTCTCGAGCCATATTTTCATCGAGGCGAGCGCGCATATGCTCGCGGTGACGCCGACCCTCCATTGGCTCGAGCATCTCGACGTCGCCGGCGCGATCCTGGCGGAGCCCTATCAGCCGGCTGGCGGAAAAGTGACCGCGAGGGGACCCGGTCTCGGCCTGGCGTGGGATGAGGCCGCCGTGCGCCGCTATTCGGCATCGTGATCCCACCGGGATCGGTCGATGGGCGGTGGTCGGCCCGGCGGACGGCGAGCCTCGCGATGAGTTCGGTGGACCGGCGAAGCTTGATGAGACCGGTATTGCGGCGGTCGCGAGCATAGCGCCCAGCCGCCGCTCCCAGGCGCACGAGCGGCGGGTCGTGCCGCGCCGGAAATTCAGAGTTCGCCGACCACAATTGACCTTAAGTGGAGCGGGTGAAGGGAATCGAACCCTCGTCGTAAGCTTGGGAAGCTTCTGCTCTACCATTGAGCTACACCCGCGTCCCGGCGCCACTTTAGGCGAAGCGCGCGGGCGGCTTCAAGCGCCGCGGCGGGCGGGCGCGGGTCGGTTGCGCCCGCCGGGCATGGTCTCTAAATCTGCCCCCATGATCCCCGCCGAACGCCGCTTCCGCTCGACCGTGCCGCACTACGTCGCCGGCCGGCTGCGCTATCCGCCGGGGCTCATCGCCGCGGTAGCGGGCGCGCTCGCGCTCGACGGGAGCGGCCGTCTGCTCGATCTCGGCTGCGGCCCGGGCTTTCTCGCCATCGCCTTTGCGCCTTACGTCGCCGAAGTCGTTGCCATGGATCCCGAGCCCGACATGCTGGCGGCGGCGCAAGAAGCGGCGCGCGGCCAGGCGGGGCGCTTCACCTTCGTCCTCGGCGGCTCGCAGGATCTCGCGCCCGCGCTCGGGCGGTTTTCGCTGGTCACCATGGGGCGCTCGTTCCACTGGATGGACCGCGAGAAGACGCTCGCCACGCTCGACACGATGATCGAGCCCAAGGGCGGCGTCGCGCTCTTCGGCGACCGCCATCCCAACGTCCCGGAGAACGCCTGGCACAAGGCCTGGCGCGCGATCCGCGACCGCTATGCCGAGGACGACCCGCGCCCCCATGACCGGGATCACGAGGCGGTGCTGCGTCGCTCGCCCTTCTCCGCCCTCCGGCTCTTGACCGAGCGCGTTCAGCGGCGCACCAGCCTCGACGAGATGGTGGCGCGCGCGCTGTCGCTCTCGACCACCTCGCCGGAGCGGCTCGGCCAGGCGCGCGCCGCTTTCGAAGCGGAGCTCCGCGCCGCGCTGGCGCCCTACGCCGAGGGCGGCGCGGTCAGCGAGCTGGTCGAGGCGCTGGCGCTGCTGGCGACGCGGCCGGAGCGCAGCGAATCCGCAACCTGACCGGCCGCTAGCGCGACGGCCGTTCCGCGCCGGCAAGCCGCTCGAGCAGCACGCGGTCGAATTCCGCGGCGGCTTCGTACATCACCCAATGGCCGGCGCCGGGAATGACGGCGAAGAAGGCGTCGGGTTGCGCCTGCCGCAGCAGGTCGCGGCGGTCCTCGACCCAGGGATAGGCGGTGACGTCGCGCTCGCCCCAGATGCCGCCGAGCGGCGCGGCGATCCGCGGCAGCACCGGGCCGAGCAGGTTCTGCGGCGCGAAGACGCGGCTCTTGACCCGCGCTCGGGCGACGTTCTCGACCTGCAGCCGGACGGCGAGATCGTCGATGCGGCGCTTGTCGGCGAACATCAGGATGCCGAGATTGGCGCGTTGCAGCGCCGCGATCTCCTCGCCGCTCATGTGCCGGCGCGGCGGCTGCATCTCCTGCATCGGCGCGCGCCGGAGCCCCATGCTCGCCGAGCCCACCAAGGTCATCGAGCGCACCTGCGCGCCGCGCGCGGCGGCGACCAGGCCGCCGAGCATGGCGCCGAAGGAGAACCCCACCAGGTGGAAGCGCTCGCCCTGCGGCAGCACCGTGTCGATGCCGCGGCCGACGACGCCGGCGAGCGCTTGCGGCGTCACCGGCGACGGCGGCAGGGCGCTGTCGCCGAGCCCCGGCAGGTCGGCGGCGATGACGCGATAGCGCGCGGCGAGCGCGTCGATGTTGCGGAGCCAATGCGTCCAGGAGCCATAGCCGCCATGGAACAGCACCAGCGGCGGCCCCTCGCCCCACTGGCGCCACACCATGCTGCCGTCGCCGCAGGGCGACGGCGTCACCGTCGCGGCGCGCGTCAGGCGCTCGAGCAAGGAAAGGGACGGGCTCGTCTCATGGGGCGACAAAGGGGCTGCTCCTGGCTCGCTGCGGCGGCGAGAGATTTATCGGCCGGCGCGGCCAAAGCCAAGTGCGGCGGCAAGGGCGGCTTGACGCGCCCCGGCGCGGGTACAAAATGGATGCGGGCGCAGGCCCGCGCGGCGGAGGGTCCGATCATGTATGCGCAAACGACCCGATCCATCATGGTGACGGTGAAGCCGTTCTACCTGGAGGATCAGTCCTCGCCCGCCGAGAATCACTATGTCTGGGCCTATCACGTGCGCATCGAGAATCAAGGCGGGGAGACCGTCCAGCTGCGCCGGCGCC
>JASHTP010000217.1 GCA_030040495.1 Alphaproteobacteria bacterium | reverse complement strand
AAATACAGCCCCGACCTCAACCCTATTGAGCAGGTCTTTGCAAAGCTCAAAACCTTGCTCCGCAAAGCCGCCAGGCGCACCACCGACGCGATATTGCGAGAGATCGGGACTCTCCTGACCACCTTCTCGTCGCAAGAATGCGCCAGCTACTTCCGAAACTCCGGCTACGCTTCAAAATAGATGGATCGCACTCTAGGAGCCTGTCCGGGAAATAACACGGACCTGCGACATCGTCCTTTGGCGTCGGGCTAGGAGCGAGGAGCGCGGCGATGCCTTGGCATCGTAAGCGACGAGCGACGACGCCAGGCGGCAGAGGACGATGTCCCCTAGGGTTGCACGAGGACGGGGCGCTGCCGCCCTCACCCTGAGCTTGTCGAAGGGCGCGAGGCCTTGCCGATGCGCATGGCATCGTCTGCGGCCTCGTGCAACGCAGGCCCATGCTATCTATTTCCCAGACAGGCTCCTAGGCGACCTGCTTCAGCGCCAGCCTGACGCGGCGCACCTGATCGTCGACGTCGATGTCGACCGCCGAGGGCACCTCGAGCCGCCGATCCTCGAAGACATGCACCTTGGCGCGGTGGCGGCGGCGGAACGACATCACGGCCTCGTCGCGGGCCCGGACCAGCGCCGCCATCTGCGGCCGGAACAGGCGGAACATGGCGGTGAGCCAGCGGTTCAGCGGCCAGGACGGCCGCGCCAGGTCGATGACGAAGCGATCGAGCATGGCAGCGACGTCGGCGGCGGCGTACCAGGTCTCGCCGGTGACCCAGCGGTTGGTGGTGAAGAGCCGCATCGGCTCGCCTTCCGTGTCCATGGCGATGGCGACGAGATGGCTGAGCTCGTCATTGTCCGCGCCCTGATCGGGCTGCGGCGCCGGCGGCGCCGACGGCGCATCGGCGATGGCGAGCTCCGGCATGATCAACGGCCGCGTCCCCGGCGGCATGCCGCGCGGACGCAGGAAGGTGTGGAAATGCCCGTGCTCGCGCACCGCGCGCTGCGCCGGCGGATGCGCATGGTAGAAATACTGGGCATGCGACAGGGCGTCGTAGACGTCGCCGGCGGGATAGTGGTTCCACTCGACGAAGCCGGCCGCGCCGCGCAGCGCCTCGCTCACCACGGTATCGCCGGTCCGCGCCAGCACCCGCCGGCACTCCAGCACCTCCTCGCCCGCCGCGGCCATGGCCTCGAGCTCGGCGCGCCCCAAGCGGGTGAGATCCGCCATCAGACACCCCCTGCTCCCTTATCTCCCGGCGGAGCACTGCCGGCAAGCCTTCAGCGCGCGGCGCCGAGCGTCCAGTCGACGAGCCGCCGCGCCGCCTCGTGGAACGCGGCGTTGAAGGCGTCGACGATGACCGGCGTCCGGTTCTCGGCCGCCTCGACCGAGGCGTCGAAGCTCTGCCGCGCGAGAATGACGCGGTCCGACGTCCTGATCAGCCGGGCGGCGATCTCGACATGCGCGCGCGGCGCCGCGGCGGCGGCGTAATCCGCCTCGAAATGGCGCAGCTCCGACTGCAGGACGTAGTCCGCCCGGAGCGCCAGCGAATCGCGCGCGACGGCGGCGATGCGGCCGGAATTCTCGAAGGACTGCACGAGGAGCGTCTGCACCATGAGCGGCGCGCGGTCGATCCAGGCGGCGTCGGCGAAATAGTCGAGCGTGGTCGAGCTGCGGCTCAGGGCGATGCGCTCGGTGTCGAGAGCGGCGGTGCTCGTCGGCGTGTCGACGACGAGCTGCCAGGCGACCGCCGCGCCGCCGGGCGGGAAGCCGGTCGCCGTCGTCAGCGTGTAGAGATTGGGCGGGGCGCCGCCCTGGGGCAGCAGGCTGCCGCAGGCGGCTGGCGTGAGCGCGAGGCCGGCAAGGACAAGGCGGCGGCTGAGACGGCTCATTTCGGCTGGTAGCCCTCGCGGCGGTTGCCGCCGAAGAAGAAGCGCGTGGGATCGCGCTCGATCTCGTCGCCGAGGCGCGTCAGCTCGCCGACCAGCGTGCGCGCGTCGCCCAGGAGCTGGCTCAGCTGGGTCAGGCCGCGCTGGCTGAAGTCGCGCAGCGGCGGGCGGTTCTCCTGCACCATCGCGTCGAGATCGGTGGCCAGCTTGTCGAGCTTGCGCGACGCCTGGTCGATGCCCTGGAGCGCGGTGCGCGCATCGCCCTTGTCGCCGAGGAGCGCGCGCAGCTCGACCAGGGTGTCGTTGGCGGAGGCGAGCGTGCGGCGCAGCTCGTGCATCGACGCCGCGGTTTCGCTCATCGCCTGGTCGAGGTCGCCGGCATGCGCCGCGGCGACGGCGGTGACGCGCCGGACGTTGTCCAGCGTCTCGGCGATGGCGGCGCGGTTACGCTCGTCGAGGATGGCGGAGAGCTTGTCGGCGAGCTCGCCGAGGCGCGTCAGCACCTCGGGCGCGCTGGCGAAGACGCGCTGCAGCCCCGACTGGCGCGAGGCGATGACGGGATAGCGCTGGCCGGCCTGGGCCTCGAGCACCGGCGCTTTCTGGCTGCCGCCGCTGATCTCGATATAGGCGGTGCCGGTGAGGCCCTGGACCTCGATCGAGGCGACGGCGTCCGTCTTGATCAGCGCCGTCTGATCGAGCTCGATGGTGACACGCACCTGCTGCAGGTTCTGCGGATCGATGCGGATCTCCTCGACGCGGCCGACGCGGATGCCGTTGTAACGCACCTCCGAGCCCGGGGCGAGGCCGGTGACGGAGCCGGTGAAGTAGATGTCGTAGAAGGCGCGCTCGCGGCCGAACTCGACGCGCGCGATCCACAGCACGACGGCGAAAATGCCGATCACCATGATCAGCACAAAGGCGCCGACGGCGATGTAATTTGCCCGCGTTTCCATGCCCTACCCGACCGCCTGCCCGTCCTTGCCGGCCAATGCAGCGCGTCCGCGCGGTCCCCGGAAATAAGCCTGGATCCAGGGATGGGGATTGCGCAGCAGCTCGGCCATTGTGCCGATTATCAGCCGCTTGTCGACCAGCACGGCGATGCGGTCGCAGATGGCGATGAGGCTGTCGAGGTCGTGCGTCACCATGAAGACGGTGAGGCCGAGGCTCAGGCGCAGATCGCGGATCAGCGCGTCGAAGGCGCCGGCGGCGATGGGGTCGAGACCGGCGGTGGGCTCGTCGAGGAAGAGCAGCTGCGGGTCGAGCGCCAGCGCGCGGGCGAGCCCGGCGCGCTTGCGCATGCCGCCGGACAGCTCCGCCGGAAATTTGCCGCCGGTATCGGCGGGGAGCCCGACCAGGGCGAGCTTGAGCCGGGTGATCTCGTCGAGCAGCGGCGGCGCCATCGCCAGCCGCTCGCGCAGCGGCACGGCGATGTTCTGCGCGACGCTGAGCGAGCTGAAGAGGGCGGCGTCCTGGAAGAGCACGCCCCAGCGCGACTCGAGCGCGCGCAGCGCCACGTCGTCGAGCCGGAGCATGTCCTCGCCGAGTACCTCGATCGCACCGGCCTCGGGCTGGATCAGCCCGATGATGGTGCGCAGCAGCACCGATTTGCCGCTGCCGGAGCCGCCGACCACGCCCAGTACCTCGCCGGGCCAGAGCTCGAGATCGAGATTGTCGTGCAGCACCCGCCCGCCGATCCGGGTCGTGAGCCCGCGCACGCGGACCATCGGCCGCTCAGATGCCGACGCGCGAGTAGAAGACGGAGAAGGCGGCATCGATGATGATCACCAGAAAGATCGAACGGACGACGGAGAGCGTGGTGAGCCGGCCGACGCTCTCGGCGCTGCGCGAAACCTGGAAGCCGGCGTGGCAGCCGACCTGGGCGATGGTGGCGGCGAAGAACGGCGCCTTCAAGATGCCGACCCAGAAGGTCCATTCGCCGATCGCCTCGTGCAGCTGGCGGACGAACAACGGCGGCGGAATGCCGAGCGCTACCCACGACATCAGGCCGCCGCCAAACAGGCTCATGAAATCAGCATAGGCGGCCAGCAGCGGCAGCGTCAGCACCAGGCCGATGAGCCGCGGCAGCACCAGCACCTCGATCGGATCGAGGCCCAGGGTGCGCATGGCGTCGATCTCCTCGTTCACCTCCATGGCGCCGATCTCGGCGGTGAAGGCGCTGCCGGAGCGGCCGGCGACGATGATGGCCGTGAGCAGCACGCCGAGCTCGCGCAGGATGCCGATGCCGAGCAGGTTGACGGTGAAGATCTCGGCGCCGAAGCGGCGCAGCTGGTCGGCACCCTGATAGGCGATGACGACGCCGATGAGGAAGGAGAGCAATCCGACGATCGGCAGCGCGCTGACGCCGGTGCGGTCCATCTGCGTCACCAGCGACGCCCATCGCAGCAGCGCCGGGCGCCGCAAGGTGCGCAGCAGAGTGACCGTCACCAGGCCGAAGAAGCCCACCAGATCGCGCCCGGCGAGCGCAGCCTCGACGGTGCGTTCGCCGACGGCAGCGATCCCGTCGACCAGCCGCTCGACCAAGCCCTCGTGTCGCGCCGGAGGCAATGACGGCGGCTCGCCCTTGGCCACCTGGTCGAGCAGCGGGGCGAAATCGGGCGCCACGTTCTCGAAGCTGGTGACCACCCCGTGCGCGGCGAAGGCGCGGCTGGTGCGCAGCAGCAGCCAGGCGCCGGCGGTGTCGAGCCGCTCCACCCCGGCGAGGTCGATGCGCAGCCGCCTGCCGGGAGCGATGCCGCTGAGCCGGCGCAACGCGGCGTCGAGCGCGCCGGCGCTGGCGACGAGCCACCGCCCGGCGGCGCGCAGCACGAAGGCGTCGCCCTCGGGGTGGATGTCGAATCCGGCTTCGGCGGACTGCATGGCGCGCCAGTCTACACGCTGGCGCGCGCCCTGATGAAATGGAGCTTTCGCCGGGCCCGGGTTTGGCTAGAGTACCCCCGACGCGCGGCCCCTCCGGAGCGATGCATGGACCTCAAGCGGCATATCAGGGGAATTCCCGATTTTCCCAAGCCGGGCATCCTGTTCTACGACATCTCGACGCTGCTGGCGCAGGCCGAGGCGTGGCAGGCGACGGTCGAGCGCCTCGACGCGGCGCTCAGGCCCTATCGGCCGGAACTCCTGGTCGGCATCGAATCGCGGGGCTTCCTGGTGTCGGCGCCGCTCGCCTACAGCCTCGGCTGCGGCTTCGTCATGGTGCGCAAGCGGGGCAAGCTGCCGGGGACGACGATCCCCTACACCTACGACCTCGAATATGGCAGCGACACGATCGAGATCCAGGCGGACGCCATCAGGCCGGGGCAGCGGGTGATCGTGCTCGACGATCTCCTGGCGACCGGCGGCACGCTCAGCGCCGCCATCAGGCTCTGCCGCATGGTGGGCGGCGACGTGCTCGCCGCGGCCTGCATCATCGAGCTCGCCTTCCTCGACGGCCGCCGGCGCCTCGACGTCCCCTTCACCGCGGTGGTGAGCTACGAGTCCTGAGCCCGCGCGTTCATCAGCCTTCCCGCCACCGTGACCAGCACCGCCACCGTCACCAGGAAGAGCGTCGCCAGCGCGTTGATCTGCGGGCTGACGCCGAGGCGGACGCTGGAGAAGATCACCATCGGCAAGGTGCTCGAGGACGGGCCCGAGGTGAAGCTGGCGATGACGAGGTCGTCGAGCGAGAGGGTGAAGGCGAGCAGCCAGCCCGCCGCCAGCGCCGGCGCGATGAGCGGCAGGGTGATCACCAGGAACACCTTGGCCGGCCGCGCGCCGAGATCGAGCGCCGCCTCCTCGAGCGAGCGGTCGAAGGCGGCGAGCCGCGCCTCGACCACGACGGCGACATAGGCGGTGCCGAGCGTGACGTGCGCCGCGGCGATGGTGAGCATGCCGCGCCCGGCCGGCCAGCCGATCGCCTGCTCCAGCGCGACGAAGAGCAGCAGCAGCGACAGGCCGGTGATGACCTCGGGCATGACCAGCGGCGCGGTGACGAGCAGGCTGAAGAGCGCGCGGCCGCGGAAGCGGCGGTAGCGCTGCAACGCGTAGCCGGCGAGCGTGCCGAGCAGCAGCGCGCCGGTGGCGGCAGTGACCGCGATCTCCAGACTGATCAGCGCCGCGTCATGGATCGCCTGGTTGTGCAGCAGCTCGACGTACCAATGCGTCGAGAAGCCGGCCCAGACCGTCACCAGGCGCGACGCGTTGAAGGAATAGACGACGAGCGAGACGATCGGGCCGTAGAGGAAGGCGTAGCCGACCGCCAGCATGACCGCGAGAAAGAGCGAGAGCCGGCCGGTCATGCGGATTCCCCCTGCAGCAGCCGGCGCATCACGCCCATCGGCACCAGCAGCAGCACCAGCATCGCGACGGCGACGGCCGACGCCATGGGCCAGTCGTGGTTGGCGAAGAATTCGTCCCACAGCACCTTGCCGATCATCAAGGTGTCGGGGCCGCCGAGCAGGTCGGGGATGACGAACTCGCCCACCGCCGGGATGAAGACCAGGAGCCCGCCCGCGGCGATCCCCGGCAGCGACAGCGGCAGCGTGACGCGCAGGAACGCCTGCCAGGGACGGCAGCCGAGATCGGCCGCCGCCTCGAGCAGCGCCGGATCGAGCTTCTCGAGCTGGGCGTAGAGCGGCAGCACCATGAAGGGCAGGTAGGAATAGACGATGCCGACATAGATGGCGAAGGCGTTGTTGAGCAGCGTCAGCGGCCGGTCGATCAGCCCGAGCGCCAGCAGCGCGTTGTTGATGACGCCGTTCTCGTTGAGCAGGCCGATCCAGGCATAGACGCGGATCAGGAAGCTGGTCCAGAACGGCAGGATGACCAGCAGCAGCAGCAGGTTGCGGTAGCGGCGCGGCGCCCGCACGATGCCGTAGGCGAGCGGGTAGCCGAGCAGCAGGCAGAAGAGGGTGGAGACGCCGGCGAACTTGATGGCGTTGAGATAGGCCACGGCGTAGAGGTCGTCGCTCACCAGGCGGCGGTAGCTGTCGAAGCCGAGATGGAGCCGCCAGCCGCCGGCGCCGGTCTCGACCAGCGGCGTATAGGGCGGAATGCCGATGACGGAATCGGCGAAGCTGATCTTGAGCGAGATCAGGAACGGCACCAGGAAGAGCAGCACCAGCCACAGATAGGGCAGCGCCAGCACGGCGCGCCGGCGGAAAGCCGCGCTCACGGCGGCAGCACCACCGCCGCGGCGGGCTCGAAGGCGAGCGTCACCGCCTGCCCCGCCGCCAACGGCCGGATCGTGCGCTGCGTGTTGGTCAGCGTCACGCGCAGCAGCTTGCCCCCGGCAAGCTCGACCTCGTAGGTCGAGGCCTCGCCGCGATAGGCGGCGCCGAGCACGCGCCCCTCGAGCCGGTTGCGCGCCTCCGGCTCCGGCGTCAGCGTGATCTTCTCCGGCCGCACCGCGACCGCGACGTCGCTGCCGGGGGCGAGCGCCGCGTGCTCGACGAGGAGCTGCGCGCCGGCCTCGGCGCAATCGACGCGCAGCAGACCGCGCTCGGCGCCGACGACGCGGCCGGCGAAGAGGTTGACGCCGCCGATGAAGTCGGCGACGAAGCGGCTCGCCGGCGCCTCGTAGATCTGCTGCGGCGTGCCGAGCTGGACGATGCGGCCGGCCGACATCACGGCGATGCGCGTGGCCATGCTCATCGCCTCCTCCTGGTCGTGCGTCACCATCAGGAAGGTGATGCCGACGCGCCGCTGGATGCGCACCAGCTCGAAGCGCGTCTCCTCGCGCAGCTTGCGGTCGAGCGCCGCCAAGGGCTCGTCGAGCAGCACGAGCTTCGGCTCCTGCGCCAGCGCCCGCGCCAACGCGACGCGCTGCCGCTCGCCGCCGGAGAGCTGATGCGGCTTGCGCCGGGCGAGATGCCCGAGCTTGACGAGGTCGAGCATCGCCGCCACGCGCGCGGCGATCTCCGCGCGGGGCAGACGGTCCTGCCTGAGGCCGAAGGCGACGTTCTCCGCCGCGGTCATGTGCGGGAAGAGCGCATAGGACTGGAACATCATGTTGACCGGGCGGCGGTAGGGCGGCACCCCCTCCATGTCGGCGCCGTCGATCAGGATGCGCCCCTGGTCGGGCGTCTCGAAGCCGGCGAGCAGGCGCAGCAGGGTGGTCTTGCCGCAGCCGGACGGACCCAGCAGCGCGAAGAACTCGCCGGCTTCGATGTCGAGCGAGACGCCGTCGACCGCCGCCGCGCCGCCCGGCGCGAAGCGCTTCACCACGTCCTCGATGCGCAGATGGGAGGTGGGCGGCGCCGGTGCCGCCGCCGCGGGGGCGCTCACGTGCCGGTCTTCACCTTGGTCCAGGCGCGGGTGCGCAGCCGGTCGTATTGCTGGGTCGCGAGCTTGTCGGAGAACAGGCGCTTGCGCACCTCGTCCGGCGGATAGATGCCGGGATTGTCGCGGATGTCGGCATTGACCAGAGCGGTGGCACGCAAGTTGGGGTTGGCGTAGGCCACGGTGTTGCTGATCGCCGCGATGATCTCCGGCCGCAGGATGAAGTCGATGAAGCGCAGCGCGTTCTGCGGATGCGGCGCGTCCTTGGGGATCGCCATCATGTCGACCCAGACCATCGCCCCTTCCTTGGGGATGGAATAGGCGATCCGGACGCCGTTCTTCGCCTCCGCGGCGCGGTTCCTGGCCTGGATCATGTCGCCGGAATAGCCGAAGGCGACGCACAGATCGCCGTTGGCGAGGTCGTTGATGTATTGGGAGGAATGGAACTTGCGGATCCACGGCCGGATGGCGCGCACCGCCTGCGCCGCGCGGTCGAGATCCGCGGGATCGCGGCTCATCGGGTCTCGGCCGAGAAACGCCAGCGCCGCCGGGAACATCTCCTGCGGCGTGTCGAGCAGCGAGATGCCGCAGGAGGCGAGCTTCTTGGCGTTGGCGGGATCGAAGATCAGCTTCAGGCTGTCGATGGGCGCGGCGGCGCCGAGCGCGGCCTTGACCATGGCCGGATTGTAGCCGATGCCGGTGGTGCCCCAGAGATAGGGCACGCCGTACTGATTGCCGGGATCGGCGGCGGCGACGAAGGCTAGGATCTGGGGATCGAGGTTGCGATAGTTGGCGAGCTTCGTCTTGTCGATCTTCTCCACCGCGCCCGCCTTGATCTCGCGCGCCAGGAACGGCATCGCGGTGGGGACGACGAGATCGTAGCCGGAATGGCCGGCCATCAGCTTGGTCTCGAGCGTCTCGTTGGCGTCGTAGACGTCGTAATTGACCTTGATGCCGGTCTCGGCCTCGAAGCGCGCCACGGTGTCGGCGGCGATATAGTCGGACCAGTTGTAGATGTTGAGGACCTTCTCCTCGGCGCGCGCGGCGTCCGGCGCGGCGAGAGCGGCGAGGACGAGACAGAAGACGACGCGGGCGATCATACCGGTTCCCCAGGGCGCGGCTGCGACGGCGCGCGATTGAACGCGCCGGCCCGGCGCTTGTCAATCGCCGGCGCCCCCTGCGGCGGCCCGCTCCGCGTCATTCCCCGGTTTCGGCGAGATCGTGGAAGCGGCGGTAGTCGACGATGCGCGAGCCGTCCTCGCCGCGGCTGAGGATGTCGACGAAGCGCCGGTTCCAGACGATCTCGTCGGCGAGGTAGGAATAGCGCGCATGCACGGTCTGCGAGGCGGTGGTGTCGAGGCCGATCAGGGTGACGACGATCTCGACGCCCTCGGCCGCGAGCGACTGCGGCGTGGCGCCGAAGAGCGGGCTCCGCTCGTCGATGCGATGCATCATCGTCCAGGTCAGCAGGAACATGGGCGTACGCGCGCGCACCAGCGGCAGATCGTGGAAGCGCCGCATCGGAATCCCTTCCGCGGTCGTTTCGTCGCGCAGCATCGAGACGCTCACCTGCGCCTCGAGGATCTGGTTGCGCCGCTGGTTGGCGGCGCGGAACATAAGCGTCGGCGCTCCGTCATGGAGCGTGATGACCGCGATCTCGCTGAACATCACCCGCGCCGTCGGCCGCGAGAAGCGGGCGAAGATCAGACCGGTGGCCAACGCCAGGCCGCTCATGCCGAGCAGCACCTCGACGCTCACCAGCAGGTTGGCGGCGAAGCTCTGCGGGTAGAGCTGGCCATAGCCGATCGTCGCCATGGTCTGGACGCTGAAGAAGAAGGCGTCGGCGAAATTGCCGGGCCGCGCGTTGGCGATGCCGCCGTCGGCGAGCAGATAGCAGACGCCGAAGACCAGGTTGAAGACGACGTAGGCCGCCGCCAGCGCGGCGAAGAAGCCGCTCCAGGGAACGGTCAGCAGAGTGTGATAGAGATCGAGGCTGCCGAAGTCGCGCCGGTAGAGCCGGCGCACCTGCGGGCTGGAGCGGAGCCCGGCCGCGGCGCTGCGCGGCCGATCGCTCGCTGACTTGCGCTCCACGCTGCGCGCCATTTTCCGCGCCCGTCCCGTTCCTCGCCCCGGCTCAACCGCCGATCTGACGATGTTAGCGAATTTTCGCCCGCGGCGCATCGCCGCGGCGGGAAAAAAACCTGCGCGGCGCGGGGAATAAAGCGGGGCGATCGGCCGTATAAGCCGTCAAGGGGAGCGACAGGAGGCCGGATCATGGGATGCTTTCATTGCGAGCCGCCGCTCTCCCAGATGCTCGAGGATCCCTTGACCCTGGTGCTGATGGCGAGCGACCGCGTCGATCCCGACGCGCTGCGCGAGCTCATCAGCGCGGCGCGGCGACGCATCGCCGGCAGCGACGCGAAGCCCGCCCGGCGGCGGCCGGAGTGAGCATCGGCCGCGGCCGCTACTCCGCCGCCT
>JASHTP010000216.1 GCA_030040495.1 Alphaproteobacteria bacterium | reverse complement strand
CGCTTGGCGCCTGCCCGCGGCCGCCATTTAGGTGGAAAGCAGCGTGCCCCCTGCCCCATCCGCCGGCGCCGCGCGAATATAGGCCTCGGGCGCGCGCCCTATTCCGCCGCCACCGCCTCACGCTTGCCGAGATGCCGGAGGCAGCGGTCGATCCACAGCTTGGTGAGCTTCTCCTCGATCGCGTTCTGTCCCAGGCGCTCGTGCAGCGCGTGGAAATCGACCTGGTCGAGCGGCTGGTCCTGGTTGAAGCAGGAGAACACCACCGTCTCCGCGCCCGAGACCGGATCCTTGTGGGGCTGCAGGCACTGGGCGCAGATCTCCTTCATCATGCATTGCATCGGCGAGTTGATCGAGGCGATGGCGTGGTGGCCGGGCTTGAGATGGGGCGCGAGCACGCCGTGCCGCGCCACCGCCACCGCGTTCATCATCGCGTCCGAGCCGATGGCGATGAGCCGGTCGCAGGCGTCCAGCGGAATGGCGCCGGCCCCCAACCGCCCGGCGCCGTACGCCGCCATCGCCTGGACGATGTTGCCGGTGAAGGCGCGGTCCCGCGGCCGCGTCGGCTGGAAGCCGGGCGCCTCGTCGCAGCACCACACCACGACATCGGCGGCCTTTTCGATCTCCTCGATCTTGTAACGGTCCTGCCGCTTCTTGTAGCCGGCGAAATAGAGCACCCTGGAGCCGTTGCGGCGGAACTCCTGGCCGATCGAGAACAGCACTGCATTGCCGAGGCCGCCGCCGATCAGCGCCACCGTCTCGCCGGCGGGCGTCTCGGTGGGCGTGCCGGTCGGCCCCATCAGGATCACCGGCTCGCCCGGCGCCAAGAGCGTGCAGAGGTCTGAGGAACCGCCCATCTCGAGCACGATGGTCGACAGCAGCCCCTTGTCGCGGTCGACCCAGGCGCCGGTGAGCGCCAGCCCCTCCATGGCGAGGGTCGTGCCGTCGACGCGCCGGGCGTGGCGCTCGTAATTCTGCAGCCGGTAGAACTGGCCGGGCTTGAAGGCGCGCGCCGCCATCGGCGCGCGCACCACCACTTCGACGATGCTCGGCGTCAGCCGCTCGACGCGCTCGACGCTGGCGCGCAACTCGTCGTCGAGCCGGGCGAGAAGCTGCGCCGGCGCCGGCGCCGACGGGGCGCGGCGCGCCAGCACGCGGCTCACCACGGGATAGCCCTGCTTCGCGCCGCCCATCGCCTTCACCACATTGCCGGCGAAGGAAGGATGGAGGTCGCCGAAGAAGCTGATGGCGCGGCCGTCGGGCCGAAGGCTCATCAGCACCCGCACCTCGGCGGGCTTGGCGACGCGCTCGGGCGCCACCGGCTTGCCCTCTTCGTCGCAGGCCTGGAAGTAGCGGCCGTCGAGCACGACATTGGCCGGGTCCTCGCGGCCGAGCACGGTGTTGGGCTGCGTCCCGGCGGCGACCAGGATGGTGCGCGCCGGCAAGGTCACCTTCTCCTCGCGCTCGCCCGCGCGGCGCGTGAGCGTCAGCGCCGCGGCATGGCCGAAGGCGTCGACCTCCACCGACTCGGGCGACAGGCCTTCGGCGAAGCGGACGCCCTCCTCCATCGCCTTCGCCACTTCCTCGTGATTGAGCGTGTAGCTCGGCGCGTCGATGAGGCGGC
The DNA here is from genome assembly GCA_030040495.1 of Alphaproteobacteria bacterium. Lineage (GTDB taxonomy): Bacteria > Pseudomonadota > Alphaproteobacteria > ATCC43930 > CGMCC-115725 > DAHUYF01. The sequence goes on along the minus strand of JASHTP010000216.1, from coordinate 8,787 downwards.
GGCGATAGGCGATCGTGACGCCGCCCCAGCCATCGAGCAGCTGGACGAGGCGCGGCGCGCGGCACTCGCGCCGGGCCGCGTCGCGCTCGGTGCGCAGCGCGCGCGCATGGGCGATGAACTCGTCGGCGGTCGCGCTCTCCTCGTCGCTCCAGCCGTCGCGCACGGCGGCTTCGCCGCGCTCGGCGGCGAGCGTCTCGTAGCGGCCAAGGAACTTCTCCACCTGCAGCGGGTAGTAGGCGAGCGATTCCGTCGCCGTGTCGATGGCGGTGAGGCCGCCGCCGATCACCACCACCGGCAGCCGCACGGTGAGATTGGCGACGCTGTCGGTCTTGGCGGCGCCGGTAAGCTGCAGCGCCATGAGGAAGTCCGAGGCCTGGCGTACGCCGCGCGCGAGGCCGTTCTTCATCGGCACCACCGTCGGCCGGCCGGCGCCGGCGCAGAGCGCGATGTGGTCGAATCCCAGATCGAAGGCGCTGTTGATGCCGAGCGTACCGCCGAAGCGCACGCCGCCGAACATCGAGAATTGGGCGCGGCGCTCGAGCAGCAGGCGGATGAGCTTCAGGAAGTTCTTGTCCCAGCGCACGGTGATGCCGTATTCGGCGACGCCGCCGAATCCTGCCATCATCCGCTCGTCGAGCGCCTCGTAGAGCTCGGCAAGGTCGCGCACCGGGCGGAAGGGGCGCCGCTCGCCGCGCGGTCCGACGCCGGCCACCTCTTCCGGCAGCGGCTCGATCTTGAGCCCGTCGATGCCGACGACGGCGTGGCCGTCATTCATCAGATGATGCGCCAAGGTGAAGCCGGCGGGCCCGAGCCCCACCACCAGCACTTTGTAGCCGCTCTCCGGCCGGGGCAGCGGCCGGCGCAGATCGAGGGGATTCCAGCGCGTCAGCAGCCCATAGATCTCGAAGCCCCAGGGCAGGCCCAGCACGTCCTTGAGCGTCCGCGTCTCCACCTGCGGGATGTCGACCGGATCCTGCCGCTGATAGATGCAGGCCTTCATGCAGTCGTTGCAGATGCGGTGCCCGGTCGCCGCCAGCATGGGGTTGTCGACGATGACGATGGCCAGCGCGCCGACGCTGTTGCCGTGCGTCTTGACCTCGTTCATCTCCGAGATCTTCTCTTCGAGCGGGCAGCCCGCCAGCGTCACGCCGAAGACGCTCTTCTGGAAGCCGCCGCTCTTCTTGTCCCGGAGTCCGCCCGAGCAGCTGTCCTTGCCCTGGTGGTGGCACCAGATGCAGTAATTGGCGTGGTCGAGCGTGCCGGTGAGATCGGTGCCGGGATCGGTGAGCTTGAAGCCCTCGCGCTGGCGCCAGTGCGAGGGGGCAAAGCGCAGCATGGTGACGCCGTGCTCGACCACCGTCTCGACCGGCACGAGATGGTTCATGTCGAGCTTGTGCGGCACCTTGAAGAGCACGCCCTGCGCGTGCTTCGCGCGGCCGGCCGGCGCCAGCACCGCCCAGGCGGCGTAGCGCTGGGCGAGCTCGAGCGCGGCGGCGTGCTGGGATTCCGCATCGAGCCAGCGCGCCACGTGCCTTGCGTAGCTCGCCTCGTCGAGCCTTTCGCCGATGAGCGCCTCGAGCTCGGCCGCCAGCGCCGGGCCGTCGAGCGCCGATGCCGATTCCGGCGTCATGCCCTTGACCGCGCGGCGCTGCACGAAGAGACGCTTCACCGAATAAAGCGGCGCAAGCTCGTCGTGGCGCGCCTGGAGCGCGCGCAGCGCGCCGCCGATGCCGAAGAGCTCACCGACGAAATCCTCGAGATGGGGGGCGAGCACCACCAGCAGCTCCGACTCGGCCATGCGGTTGAGCGACGCCGGATCGCGCCGCGCCGCCGCCAGGCGGTTGTGCAGCTCGACATCGACGGCGCCGAGATGGCGGATGAAGGCCGCGTCGAGCCGGATCAGCCCGTCGCGGCGATAGAGATCCTCATAGGCAAGGCCGTGCCCGAGGACAAGCTCGCTCATTCTACGCAACTCTCCCAACCGGCCCTGGTCGCATGCCCCGGCGACGGCCGCATTGAACTGCATCACAGGCCGACGAGCTTTCCGCCGATCGGGTCGCCCGACCTTCCGCGACACGGAAGGTTCGGAACTGCGCCCTATATGCGCGGGCCGGCCGCGCCGGTCAACCCTTGGCGATTTGGGGGTATCGATTCTGCAGCGAGATTGCAAAAATCGATCGTAAGAGATTGAATGAACGAGGGAAGTTTTTGCGCTTGACGGCCCAAGGCCGGTGCTTCAGGAGACTGGAATGCTCGACCCGACTGTCGCCTCGGCGATTCTCGCCGCCGTCGATGCCGGCTTCGAGGCGCAGCTCGCCGTGACCGGCGAACTCGTCCGCTTGCCGTCGGTGCGCGGCGCTGAACAGTCGGCGCAAGAGTTCGTCGCCGGCCTCATGCGCGCGCGCGGCTGGTCGGTCGACAGCTGGCGCGTCGAGGTCGACGCGATTCGCCACTTGCCCGGCTTCTCGCCGGTGCTGGGCGCCTATGACGACGCGATCAACGTCGTCGGCAGCCTGCGCGCCGACGCCCCCAAGGGCCGCTCGCTCATCCTCAACGGCCATATCGACGTGGTGCCAGTCGGCCCGCTCGACATGTGGACCCGCCCGCCCTTCGAGCCCGAGCTCGACGGCGACTGGCTCTATGGCCGCGGCAGCGGCGACATGAAGTCCGGCCTCGTCGCCGCCATCGCCGCGCTCGACGCCCTGCAATCGCTCGGCTACCGGCCGGCTGCGGATGTGTTCGTGCAGTCGGTGGTCGAGGAGGAATGCACCGGCAACGGCGCCTTGGCCTGCCTGGCGCGCGGCTACCGCGCCGATGCCGCGCTCATCCCGGAGCCGACGGGCGAGCGGCTGGTCCGCGGGCAGGTCGGCGTGCTCTGGTTCCAGGTGCAGGTGCGCGGCCAGCCCGTCCATGTCATGGATGCCGGCAGCGGCAGCAACGCGATCGAAGCGGCCTACGAGCTGATCCAGGCGCTGCACCGGCTCGAAGCGCGCTGGAACGGGCCGGAGCGGCGGCATCCGCTTTATGCGCGCCATCCCCACCCGATCAACCTCAATGTCGGCAAGATCGCTGGCGGCGACTGGGCGTCGAGCGTGCCGGCCTGGTGCGTTTTCGATGTCCGCGTCGCGATCTTCCCCGGCCAGGAGATCACCGAAGCCAAGCGCGAGATCGAGGCGACGATCCGCGACGCTGCGCGCGCCAACCGCTTCCTCGCCAACGCGCCGCCGGAGATCGTCTATAACGGCTTCGAGGCCGAAGGTTATGTGCTGTCGCGCGACGAGGATGCGACCGCCGCACTGCGCCGCGCGCACGAGCAGAGCTTCGGCGCGCCGCTGGCCGAGGCGGCGTTCACCGGCACCACCGATGCGCGGTTCTTCGGCCTTTATGCCGGCATCCCGGCGCTGGTCTACGGTCCCGCCGCCGAAGCGATCCACGGCTTCGACGAGCGCGTCGAGCTCGCCTCGCTGCGCCGCGTGACTCAGGCGATCGCGCTCTTCATCGCCGAGTGGTGCGGGCTCGAGCGCACCTAGATCAGCCCGCCATCGACCGGCAGCGTGTGGCCGGTGATCATGGCGCCGCCGGCGGCGAGGAAGAGGATCGCTTCGGCGATGTCGGCCGGCGTGCACATCCGCTTCATCATCGCGCTCTCGACATAGCCGCGTTTGCGCTCCGCCGGCCAGGATTGCGTCCAGGGCGAATCCACCAGGCCCGGCGCTACCGCGTTGACCCGTACCTCCGGCGCCAGCGCCACGGCGAGCGAGCGCGTCAGATTGACGAGCCCCGCCTTGCTCGCGCCATAGGCGATGCTGCTGCCGGGCCGGCCGAGCCCGGCAACGGACGCGGTGTTGACGATGGCACCCTGCGCCTTCCTCAGCGCCGGCGCCGCCGCGTGGCTGCAGCGGAACGGCCCGATCAGGTTGGTAGAGAGAATGGTCTGCCAGAATTCCTCGGTCATGGCGCCGAGGTCGCGGAAATCGATGGGCGCGCTGGTGCCCGGCGTGCCGGCATTGTTGACCAGGATGTCGAGCCGGCCGAGCCGCTCGACGGCGCGCTGCACCATCGCCTCAGCCTCGCCCGGCCGCGACACGTCGCCCGGCGCCGAGGTGATCTGATAGCCATGCGCCTGAAAGCGCTCGATCTCGGTGCGGCCGCGCGCATCGTCGGCGAGATGGTTCATCGCCACTTTGGCGCCGGCGAGCAGCAGCAGCTCGACGGTGGCAAGGCCGATGCCCGACGCACCGCCGGTGACCAGCGCCGCCTTGCCTCTGAGATCCGCGGTGATCATCGTTCCTCCCCTGGGCGCGCGGTCTTGCAACGCCGCGGCCGAGCACCTATAACAGCACACCGAGGGGGGAAGTTAAATGTCCCGCGCGCTCTTTCTCCTGCTGCTTCTCGGCGCCTGCGCCGCGCCGACCTACACCGTCGACGGCACCGCGATCGCCGACGCGCAGGGCCGCGCCGAGCGCTACTGCCGCTCGCAGAACGCGACCGCTCAATTCACCGGCACCGAGCAGCAGCAGGGCGCCGATATCTCGGTCTATCGCTGCGTGCCGGAGACCAAGACGGCGCTCTGAGCCGGCTCAGTTGCCGGTCCACTCGGCCTCGTCCTTATCCTTCTGCTTGTTGATGCCCGGCTTGGTGACCTTGTAGTTCATGCCGGAGAGCAACCGCTGATACCACTGCGTGCTGTGCTTGAGCGCGAAGCAGCGCTTTCGCAGCAACTTGGGAATCTCGGCGTAGAGATCTTTCGGCACGCTGAAATGCAGCCGCGCGTCGACGGACAGGACCAGTTCCGAGTCGGTCTCCAGCGACTCGAACGAGTCTTTCGCCTTGGCGACCTGCGCGACCAGCCACTTCAGGTACTTGTTGCCGGTGCCGTCGAGATAGTCGCGCATCGTCTGCGCGCTGACGCCGATGTCCTTGCCGAATGATGCGCCATACATCAGGTAGGCGAATTTCTGCGCCATGGTGCGGCTTCTCAGGATCTCGCCGACATAATCGCTGGCGACGGGATGGTTCTTGCATTGCACGAACATCACGGAATCGTCGAGGCCGATGCAGATGAAATCGATGCCGGCGCTGTTGGCCACGATGTCGTTGCTGTTCTTCACCAGCTTGTAATGACCGGAATCGTCTAGAAATTTTTCCGTGTCGATCTCGAAGATGTCGCCGCGCTTCTTGTTGCCGGTCTGCAGCCCGCCGGAGGCGGTCTTGGTCTCGCCGATCTCCTCGATGATTTCCATCTGCGATTCCGTCGGCACCAGGATCTCGCGTGTATGCTCCATGCGCTGGATCGTGCGGAACCGCGCCGGCGCGACGCGGTGCGCGGGATGGCGGAACGCCGCCTGGACGGCGCGCGCCGTCGGCGCCGCGCCGCAGGCTATCGCCGCTCGCGTGCCCAGCCGCTCCGCCTCGGCCTCGAGGGCCGCGTCCTGCACGATGGCGATGCCGGCACCGCTGGGGTGACGCACCCTTCCGGCGCGCTGCTGCAGCACATGGGCGAGCTCGTGGCCGATCAGGCGCCGTCCCTGCGGCGCATCCGGCTGGTATCGGCCCGGGGCGAAGAACAGGGTCGAGCCGATGGTGAAGGCGAGCGCGCCGATCGCCGGTGCTTCGGGGCCGACGCGCACGCGCACGTCGGAGAAATCGGCCTTGAAGAAGGCCTCCATCTGGCGCTGCACCAAATCGGGCAGCCTCGTGCCGCCGGCGGCGACGAGCGTCAGGCCTGGCGGCAACGGCATCGCCGCCGATGCGCCGCCGGCGCCGCGCCGCTGCGCTGACGCCGGGATCGGCGCCCCACCGCGGAACCAGCCTTGCACGATCCCCCTGCGCAGCACTGGCGGCGCGGCGACGATCGGCGGCGGCGGAAATCGGCGGGCGGGCAGCGGAGCAGAAGCGGGCTGCGCCGCGGGCGGCCCGAACCGCGTCGGCGGCGGACGGTGGATGCGAACGCTCATGCCTGCCGCCTCCGTCGGCGGGCAGCATTCTATCTCAGCGTGACTCAGCCGCCAACATTCACTGAATCATCACGCGTCGGTTGCGCTCAATAGCCTAGCGCGCAACCATCCTTGCGCGGCTCGGAGCCGCCGATGAGCGCGCCGAGCTGGTGGTCGATATAGATCGCCTGGCAGCCGCCGAGCGGCTTCACCACGCGCTCGATGTCGTGGCCGCGCCGCGCCAGCTCGGCCTCGATCTCGGCCGAGATCGTCGCCTCGAGCTGCAGCCTTCCGCTGAAGGCGAAGCTGCGCGGCGCCTCGGCCGCCTGCTGCGGGTCGAGCCCTTCGTCGAGCAGCCGCGACAGCACGCTGGCATGGCCGGTCGCCTGGTAATTGCCGCCCATGACGCCGAACGGCATCACCGCGCGTCCGTCTTTGGCCAGCATGGCCGGGATGATCGTGTGCAGCGGCCGCTTACCGGGCGCGATGGCGTTGGGGTGGCCGGGGATGGTGCGGAACATCGAGCCGCGGCTGTGCAGCATGACGCCGCTCTCCGCGGCATAGACGCCGCAGCCGAACTCGTGGAAGAGCGAATTGATGAAGGAGATGGCGTTGCGGTCGCGGTCGACGACGCAGAGATAGATGGTGTGCTTGTGCTCGGGCTCGTCCCACTGCACGCCTTCCGAAGCGCGCTTCAGCTCGATGCGCCCGCGCACGCCGTCGGCATAGGCGTCGGAGAGGAAGCGCTCGACCGGCACCGCGATCTGGCGGGGATCGCCGAAGAAGGCGTCGCGCGCGCGATAGGCGGCCTTGGTCGCTTCGGCGATGAGATGGATGCGATCCACCTCGCTGCAGCGCGACGAGAGATCGAAGCCTTCGAGCGTGCGCAGGATCATCAGCGCCGCAAGCCCCTGGCCGTTGGGCGGGCACTCGAAGACGTCGTGGCCGCGATAGGGCGCGTCGATCGGCGTCACCCATTCGGCGCGCTGCCGGGCAAAATCCTCGAGCGTGTGCAGGCCGCCGAGCTCGGCGCAGCGCTTAACGATGTCGGAAGCGACCGGCCCCTCATAGAAGCCGCGCCTGCCCTCCTTGGCGATGCGCCGGAAGGTCGCCGCGAGCGCCGGCATCCTCAAGCGCTCGCCCAGCCGCGGCATGCGCCCGTTGGCGAGGAAGAGCCGCGCCGCGCCCTCGTCGCGGCGGATCTTGTCGGCGAGGAAGCTGAAATCCCAGGCCGGGCGCGGCGATACCAGCACGCCTTCTTCGGCCAGCCGAATGGCCGGCGCCAGCAGCTCCTCGAGATCCTTCGTGCCGTAGCGCTCCAGCAGCGCGCACCAGCCATCGACCGCGCCCGGCACGGTCGCGGCGTGGACGCTCTCGACGGGTATCTCGCTGAAGCCGCGCTCGCGATACCACTCGACCGAAGCCCGCATCGGCGCCATCCCCGAGGCGTTGAGCGCCACCGGCCTGCCGGCGGCCTTGGGCGCATAGAGCGCGAAGCAGTCGCCGCCGATCCCGGTCATGTGCGGCTCGGCGACGCACAGCACCGCCGAGGCGGCAATGGCGGCGTCGACGGCGTTGCCGCCGGCGCGCAGCACGTCGAGCGCGGTCAAGGTCGCCAGCGGGTTCGACGTGGCCGCCATCGCCTCGCCCGCGACCGCCGCCGAGCGGCGCGGCTGATGAAAATCACGCATGCATGTCCTCGATCGGGAAGGTCACGGCAGAAGGGGGCACGAGGCGCTATCCATGGCATCCGCCGGGCCGGCGGGCAAGGAGGGAATGGCGCGGCATGGAAGGCATGCCGCGATGCCGCTTGTTCGGTGCGGCGGCGCGGCCTAGGTTACGCCGCGCCGCAGCGAAAGAATATTTCGCGCGGTCCGGCAGCGCCGGAACGGTGCATGCATCACGGGGACGGGCCATGGAACATGCGTATGTCTATGACGGGTTGCGCACGCCGATCGGCCGCCATGCCGGCGGGCTCGCGCCGGTGCGGCCGGACGATCTGCTGGCCGGGGTGATCAAGACGCTGATCGAGCGCAACCCGTTCAAGCCCGAGGATTACGAGGATGCGGTGGTCGGCTGCACCAACCAGGCCGGCGAGGATGCGCGCAATGTGGCGCGGCATGCGGCGCTGCTGGCGGGCCTGCCGACGGGGATCGGCGGCCTCACCGTCAACCGGCTCTGCGGCAGCGGCCTTGCTGCCGTCGCCGATACGGCGCGCGCGGCTTCCTGCGGCCAGGGCGATCTCTTCATCGCCGGCGGCGTCGAGAGCATGAGCCGCGCGCCCTTCGTCATGGCCAAGGCCGAAAGCGCCTACAGCCGCGACATGAAGGTCTTCGACAGCACCATCGGCGCGCGCTTCCCCAATCCGCGCATCGCCAAATCCTATGGCCAGGACACCATGCCGGAAACCGCCGACAATGTCGCGCGCGATCACGGCATCGGCCGCGAGGCGAGCGACCGCTTCGCGCTCGCCTCGCAGGAGAAATACGCGCGCGCCAAGGCGGCGGGCTTCTACGACCAGGAGCTGCTGCCGGTAGGCGTGCCGGGCGCCAAGAAGGGCAGCGAGACGATCATCGCCCAGGACGAGCATCCGCGCCCCAACACGACGATGGACCGGCTTACGGAGCTGAAGCCGCTCTTCGCCGGCGGCGTCGTCACCGCCGGCAACGCGTCGGGCATCAATGACGGCGCCGCGGCGCTGCTCATCGGCAGCAAGCGCGCCGGCGAGAAGGCGGGCAAGGCGCCGATCGCGCGCGTCCTTTCCGCCGCCATCGCCGGCGTCGAGCCGCGCGTCATGGGGCTGGGCCCGGTGCCGGCCTCGCAGAAGGCGCTGCAGCGGGCCGGTCTTGCG
>JASHTP010000002.1 GCA_030040495.1 Alphaproteobacteria bacterium | reverse complement strand
CGTCGATCCAGCGTTCCGCCGGCTTCGCCAGCGCGCGGTAGAGGCCGCGCGCGGCGGCGTAGGCCTCGCGGCCGATCCAGTCGCGCGGCAGCAGCTCCGGCGGCAGCATCGGGTCGCGCAGGATGATGCGGCGGTAATCGTGGATCAGCAGCAGGCGCGCCAGCAGCGCCGGCAGCGGCTCCGGGACGAAGCCTTCGGCCAGAGCCCGGCGGAGCGCGGCGAAGCCGGCGAGGAGCTCGCGGTAGGAATGCGCCAGCGCGTCGAGGTCCCAGCAGCGTGCCACCAAGCCCCGCAGCAGCGCCGGCGGCGCCGCGAGCACGCTCTTGCCGGCGATCGCCAGCGGCCGCTCGCCGGCGGGCAGGTCGCCGATCACCGAGGCGAGCGCGGCCGCATCCGGCGCCGGATGCAGCTTCACGCCCGGCGCCAGGCTGCCGAAGCCGAGCCAGCCCAGCTCCTTGCCGAGCGCGCCCTGTTCCGCCCCCGCCGGCAGCACCAGCAGGTGCCATTCGCCGCGCCAGCGCGGCGGCGGGCCGGCATAGATGCGCCGCGTCGCCTCCTCGAAGCGGTGCCGGCCGGTCTCGGTCGGGCGGTAGAGGCTGCGGCGGCCGTGCCGCTCGGCCGCGAGCCAGCCCTCGGCGACGAGCCGCGAGAGCGCCGTGCGCACCTGGCTGTCATTGAGCGAGAAGTGGCGCAGCAGGGCGATGAGATCGGCGAGCTGCACCGCGCCGCCGCGCGGCAGCAGGGCGTCGCCGAAGAGGGTGACGATGAGCGAGCCGGTGCGGATCGGCCTTCGCGCGGCGAAGCGCTCGAGCAGCCTGGCGATGGGATCGGCGGCAGCGCTCAGGCGCGCACCCCGTCCGGTCGCCGGTCCCTGCGTGCGGCGGCGATCGCCGTCATCTCGTCCTCCCGGGCAGCTTGCGTCGGCGGCACTCTAATCCAATGATGGCACTCGCTCCTAGAAGCGTGCCGCCGGGAGGGAAGGAGAAGGCCGATGAACAGCGACGCCAAGAAGACCACGCTGCGCATGATCCCTTACGGGATCTATGTGCTCACCGCCAATGACGGCAAAGGCGCCATCGCCGCCGCCACGGTCAATTTCGTGACCCAGACCTCGTTCGCGCCGCCGCTGCTGGTGGTGGGCGTCAAGGCGGACAGCGGCGCCTATCAGGTGGTGAAGGCGGCCGGCGGCTTCGCCCTCAACATGCTGGGCAAGGATCAGAAGAGCCTGGCCTTCACCTTCTTCCGGCCGGCCGACGTGACCGAGGGCAAGCTCAGCGGCCAGCCCTATCGCGCCGGCACCACCGGCGCGCCGATCCTCAGCGAGGCGCCCGGCGCGGTCGAGTGTCGGGTGCGGACGATCGTCGCCGAAGGCGACCACCACATCGTCGTCGGCGAAGTGGTCGAGGCGCATCTGATGAAGCCGCCCGCCGGCCGCCCCGACGCCGCCATCCTCGAGATGAAGGATCTCGGCGAGAACGTGTTCTATGGCGGCTAGGCAACCTCGCGAAGCGAGGGTGTCCGCGGCGGCGGCGATTGCGCAGCAATCGCGAGAGCCGCGCCGTGCGGACTATCGTGTTGCGGGAACGACGGCGCGGGCCGGCTGTGCCGCGCGTGACACCCGGCCGGGAAAAGCTCTATGAGTCTCCGTCGGGAGGAACGGTCGGAAGCCATGCGCGCCTTCGGCAGCTTCGACTACATCGTCGTCGGCGGCGGCTCGGCGGGCTGCGTGCTGGCCAACCGGCTTTCCGCCTCGGGCGCGCACCGCGTGCTGCTGCTCGAGGCCGGCGGCGAGGACCGCAATCCCTGGATTCACATCCCGCTCGGCTACGGCAAGCTCTTCAAGAACCCCAAAGTGAACTGGCTCTATGAGAGCGAGCCCGAGCCCGAGCTCGAAAGCCGCCGCATCCTCCAGCCGCGCGGCAAGGTGCTGGGCGGCTCCAGCTCGATCAACGGCCTCGTCTATATCCGCGGCCAGAAGGAGGATTTCGACCAGTGGCGCCAGCTCGGCAATGTCGGCTGGAGCTTCGAGGATGTGCTGCCCTATTTCCGCCGCGCCGAGGACCAGCAGCGCGGCGCCGACGAGTTCCACGGCAGCGGCGGCCCGCTCGCCGTCTCCGACCAGCGCGAGCCGCACGAGCTCTGCGACGCCTTCATCAAGGCCGCCGAAGAGACCGGCATCGCGCGCAACGACGACTTCAACGGCGCGCGCCAGGAAGGCGCGGGCTATTTCCAGACCACCTCGCGCCGCGGCCTGCGCTGCAGCGCCGCGGTGGGCTATCTCCGCCCGGCGCGCAAGCGGCCCAATCTGCGCGTGCTGACCGAGGCGCCGAGCCTCAAGGTGCTGATCGAGGAGGGCGAGGCGGTGGGCGTCGCCTTCTCCCATCGGGGCGAGATCTGGCGCGCCGACGCCGCGGGCGAAGTCATCCTCGCCGCCGGCGCCATCGCCTCGCCGCCGCTGCTGCAGCTCTCCGGCGTCGGGCCCGGCGAGCTGCTGCGGCGCTTCGGCATCCCCGTGGTCAAGGACCTGCCCGGCGTCGGCGAGAGCCTGCAGGACCATCTCCAGTCGCGCCTGGTCTATCGCTGCACCCGCAGGATCACCCTCAACGACGATGTGGCGAGCCTTCCGCGCAGCCTCAGCATCGGCCTGCGCTACGCGCTCTGGCGCAAGGGCCCGCTCGCGGTCAGCGCCGGCTATGCCGGGGGATTCTTCCGCACCGATCCCAGGCTGGCGACGCCCGACGTGCAGGCGCATTTCATCACCTTCAGCACCACCAGGATGGGCGACAAGCTCCATCCCTTCCCGGGATTCACCGCCTCGATCTGCCAGCTCCGGCCCGAGAGCCACGGCTTCGTGCGCATCAAGAGCGCCGATCCCGCGGCGCGGCCTTCGATCCAGCTCAACTATCTCAGCGCCGAGACCGACCGGCGCACCATGGTGGCGGGGCTGAAGCTGCTGCGCCGGATCATGCAGGCGCCGGCGCTCCGCCCCTATATCGAGAGCGAGCACGAGCCCGGCCCCGCCTGCGCCGGCGACGAGGATCTCCTCGCCCATATTCGCGCGCGCGCCAGCACCATCTATCATCCCACCTGCTCCTGCCGGATGGGCGAGGATGCGCTGGCGGTGGTCGATGCGCGGCTCCGGGTGCGCGGCGTCGGCCGTTTGCGGATCGTCGACGGCTCGGTGATGCCGAGCCTGGTTTCCGGCAACACCAACGCGGCGATCATCATGATCGGCGAGAAGGGCGCCGACATGATCCTCGAGGATAGGGCGCGCCGGCCGGTGGCGGCGCGCGCGGCCGCGTCCTGAATCGAAGCCATTCAAGCGGAGGCAACAGCATGTACGCGAACCTGGCACTCTATATCGACGGCGAATGGATCTCGGGCGGCGGGCGCGAGAGCGAGCAGGTGATCAATCCCGCGACCGAGAAGCCGCTCGCCACGCTCACCCATGCGAGCAAGGCCGATCTCGATCGCGCCCTCGAGGCGGCGCAGCGCGGCTACAAGCTCTGGCGCGCCACCGCGCCCTACGAGCGCGCGCGCATCATGCGCAAGGCGGCCGACCTCGTCCGCGAGCGGCTCGAGCCGATCGCGCGCATCCTGACGACGGAGCAGGGCAAGGTCATCGCCGAGGCGCGCGTCGAGGTCGCCGTCTCCGCCGACATCCTCGAATGGTATGCGGAGGAGGGGAAGCGCTCCTATGGCCGCATCATCCCCGGCCGCGTCGGCGGCGTCCGGCAGATGATGGTGCAGGAGCCGGTCGGTCCCTGCGCCGCCTTCACGCCGTGGAACTTCCCGGGGGTGACGCCGGCGCGCAAGATCGGCGGCGCGCTCGGCGCCGGCTGCTCGCTCATCATCAAGGCGTCGGAGGAGACGCCCGGCACCTGCGTCGAGCTGGTGCGCGCCTTCCACGATGCCGGCTTGCCCAAGGGCGTGCTCAACCTGGTCTTCGGCGTGCCGGCGCGCATCTCCGAGCAGATCATCGCCTCGGCCATCATCCGCAAAGTGTCCTTCACCGGCTCGGTGCCGGTCGGCAAGCACCTCACCAAGCTCGCCGCCGAGGGCATGAAGCGCACCACCATGGAGCTCGGCGGCCATTCGCCGGTGATCGTCTTCGGCGATGCCGACCCCGAGAAGTCCGCCGAGATCGCCGCCGCCGGCAAGTTCCGCAATGCCGGCCAGGTCTGCATCTCGCCGACGCGCTTCTACGTGCAGGAGAACAATTACGAGCGCTTCCTCAAGCGCTTCACCGAGTACGCCAAGGCGATCAAGCTCGGCGACGGGCTCGATGCCGGCACCACCATGG
>JASHTP010000215.1 GCA_030040495.1 Alphaproteobacteria bacterium | reverse complement strand
CTGCCCGACAGGTGTCGCGCAACTCGCGGGATTTCGTGCCGGTGCAGGCTCAGGACCGGGCCGGCGGCCGGCCTCGCCTGAATGCCGTCAGCAGCAGATCGAGCCCCAGCGCCGCCGGCAGAATGCCGAGCGCGAGCCGGGCCAACGGCAAGGCGCCATGATGCGAGGGGCTCCCGAGCAGGCCCAGCGCGGGAACGAGCACCAGGAGCACCGCGCCTAGGGCGACGAGCGATCGCCCGTCGGGCGCGCCCCCATCGTCGCGACCGGCCTGCCGGTCGGCGAGGCGAGCCGCGGCGATCGCCCGGTTGCCAAGAGCGATGGCGAGGATGGCGGAGACCGCCGCGACGCCGAGCCACGACCAGGCGGCCCAGTCGGCGTTCTTGTTCGCGTCGAGCACGAAGAGGGGAAAGTCGTAGCCTGCATGCAGTATGACCGGCACGGCCAAGGCCGCCCCCAGACGCAGGATGGGCCGGCCCGGCTTCAGCCGCGCCCGGGTGAGAAGCGCGCCCATGACGAGGCCGTCGATGGCATGACCCGGCACCGCGGTGACCGAGCGCAAGCGCGCGACGTCCACCCAGTCGGAGGGTGCGATCAGATAGAAGAAATTTTCCAGCGCGGCGAAGCCGGCGGCGACGCCGAGCGCGACCACGATGATGTCCCGCCGGCGCCGGAGATCGGGGTGGCGTTCGGCCATGAAGACGAGAACGACGAATTTCAGCGTCTCCTCCGGCAGCGCGGCGACGACGAGCGCAGAGAGGGCGGCACCGGCGAGCGGCGACAGGCTCGCGGGATGAAGCAGGAGCCCGAGCACCAGCTCGACAGCGGCGGCGGCGATGACCGAGACGGCGCCGGCGAGCAGCGCGCTCCAAAGCGCCTCGTTGCGCCAATCGCCGCGCGTTTTGACGATGCCATAGGCGAGCACCGCGATCGCCGGCGCGACCGCGGCGAGGAGGATGGCGGGCCGCTCCACCGTGCGTCGCGGCTAGGGCTTGAGCGTCGTCAAGGACGGCGCGGCGGCCAGCACCAGCAGGCCGGCCAAGGCGATGCCGGCGACGCCGCCGGCGATGCTCGACACGCCGCCGGCGCGCCGCAAATACTCGGCGCGTTCCTCGCCGACGAGCCGAAGCTCGTCGGCCTTGGCGAGGCGGTCGAGCGCCGCGCGCACATAGCTCGGCTTGGCGATCATGGCGATTGCGGCGAAGGCGCCGCCGCTGCCGCCGCCGCCGATCAGGTAGCCGAGCACGATCGGCAGCAGCACGACCAGCGCCCCCAGGACGTACTGCTTGCGGTAGAAGAACCAAGCGAAAGACACGAAGAAGACCGGCCAGCTCCAGCTGAGTACCGAGTGCCGCCGTCGCGTCGACGCCCGCATCTTCTCGTAAGTCTCGAGATAGGCTTCCCCGTTCGGACCGAAGAATTCGGCAAGGTCCGCCCGAACCCGCTCCTGGTCGGGCCGGTCGAAGATGGCTTCGGCTTCAGCCGAAATCGCGAACAGCCCCAAGGCGCTTTCCCCCAATCCTGCGTTGCGGCCGCTCCGTCCGACTCGACGGACAGTCGCCCCTCCCCCGGACAATTTCCGATGCGCCGAGAAGATGCGCAAGGGGAAGCGGGGTCCGCCGCGCCGGCGCAGGGATGCCGGGCCGGCTGCCCCCCTAAGAATTAGGCGATGACCCCCGTCGGGTCATCCCATGCCAGAGAACGCCCAGGAGCTAGGAGTAACCCATGTCGATCCGCAAATTTGCCGTGCCGGCGGCGCTCGCCCTCGCCGTCGCCCTGAGCGGTGCCGGCTTTGGCGCGCCGGCCGCCTTCGCCCAGGCTCCCGCCGCCGCGCCCCAGCCGAAGCCGCATGAGCATCACCACCTCAGTCCCGCCCGCCTCATCGAAGGGCGCATCGCCTTTCTGAAGGCGGAGCTCAAGATCACACCGGCGCAGGAGCCGGCCTTCGACCGTCTCGCCCAGGCGATGCGCG
The DNA here is from genome assembly GCA_030040495.1 of Alphaproteobacteria bacterium. GTDB lineage: Bacteria > Pseudomonadota > Alphaproteobacteria > ATCC43930 > CGMCC-115725 > DAHUYF01. The sequence goes on along the minus strand of JASHTP010000215.1, from coordinate 4,946 downwards.
ACAACGCCAAGGAGATGGCCCAATCCTTCGAGCAACACCGGGCCGAGCATGGCAAGCCGATGAATGCCGTCGAGCGGCTCGAGGCGCGGCAGCGCTTCATGGCGATGCATGCGCGGCACAGCGAGCGCTTCCTCGCCGCCCTGAAGCCGCTTTATGCCAGCCTGTCGCCCGAGCAGAAGGAGACGGCCGACGAGCTGCTCGCTCCGCACTGGCATCACCACCACCGCTAACCCGCCAGAGGCGAGTGCGCGAGCGCAGCATTCGCTGCTGCAAATCTGACCTGCATCCTTCGACAGGCTCAGGATGAGGAAGAACGAGGCTGGCATTTGTAAATGCCAGAAAGATAAGGTCGTCATCCTGCGCTCGTCGAAGGACGCTCCGTCATTCATGCAGCGTGCCACGGGCAGAGTTACCAGCCCTCAGCCCGTGAGAGCCAGCCGCGCCTGGGCGTGGCAGACTGCCACGGCCGTCATGTTGACGAGGCCGCGCACCGTCACCGAGGGTGCGACGATGTGCGCGGCGGCGTCGATGCCGAGCAGGATGGGGCCGACCGGCTGACCGTCCGCCAGCACGGTGAGCGCGCTCAAGGCGATGTTGGCGGCATCGAGGGTCGGCAGGATCAGCAGGTTCGCCGTGCCTTTGAGCAGCGAGTGCGGGAAGGTGCGCTGGCGGATCTCCTCCGAGAGCGCGGCGTCGGCATGCATCTCGCCTTCGATCTCAAGCAACGGTGCGCGCTCGCGCAGCAGGGCGAAGGCCTGGCGCATCTTGCGCGCCGAGGCGGTGTCGGCGCTGCCGAAATTGGAATGCGACAGCAGCGCGATCTTGGGCTCGATGCCGAACTGCCGCACGGCGTCGGCGGCGCGCAGCGTCATCTCGGCGAGCTGCTCCGCCGTCGGCTCGTCGACGACATGGGTGTCGCAGAGGAAATAGGTGCCTTTCGCCAGGATCAGCGCCGACAGCGCCGCCGGCGCGTGGGCGCCCGGCACCAGCCCCAGTATGTCGACGATGTGCTTCAGATGGCGGTGGAACTGGCCGATGGCGCCGCACAGCAAGGCATCGGCCTCGCCGCGGCGCACCATCAGCGCGGCAATCACCGAGGTGCGCGTGCGCACCAGCGCCCGGGCGAAATCGGGCGAGACCCCCTTGCGCTCCATCAGCCGGTGATAGAGCGCCCAGTATTCGTTGTAGCGGGGATCGTCCTGCGGATCGACGAGGGTGACGTTGCGGCCGAGCTCGAGCCGAAGATTGAGCCGCTCGATGCGGCGGCTCACCACCTCGCGCCTGCCGACGATGATCGGCTGGGCGAGCCCGTCATCGAGCACCTGCTGCACCGCGCGCAGCACCCGCTCGTCCTCGCCTTCGGCATAGACGACGCGCCTGGGATCGGTGCGGGCGCGGTCGAAGACCGGCCGCATGGTGAGGCCGGAACGGAAGACGAACTGGGTGAGGCGCTGGCGGTAGGCGGAGAAATCGGCGATCGGCCGTGTCGCGACACCCGATTCCATCGCCGCCCTGGCCACCGCCGGCGCGAGCTGCAGGATGAGGCGCGGATCGAACGGCTTGGGGATGAGGTAGTCGGGGCCGAAGGTGAGCGGCGTCTCGCCATAGGCCGCCGCCACCACGTCCGAGGGCTCGGCCAGCGCGAGATCGGCCAGCGCCTCGACGCAGGCGAGCTTCATCGCCTCGTTGATTGCGGTCGCCCCGACATCGAGCGCGCCGCGGAAGATGAAGGGGAAGCAGAGGACGTTGTTCACCTGGTTGGGATAGTCGGTGCGCCCGGTGGCGATGATGGCGTCGGGCCGGACCGCGCGCGCCGCGTCGGGGCGGATCTCGGGGTCGGGATTGGCGAGCGCCAGGATTAGCGGCCGCTGCGCCATCTTCGCCACCATCTCCGGCTTCAGCACGTCGGGCGCGGAAAGGCCGAGGAAGATGTCGGCGCCGGCGATCACCTCGCCCAGCGTGCGCGCGTTGGTGTCCTTGGCGTAGCGCTCCTTGCGCGGGTCCATCTCGTCCTTGCGGCCGCGATAGACGACACCGTACTTGTCAGTGGCGACGATGTTCTCGACCGGCAGCCCCATATCGACCAGCAAATCGAGACAGGCGAGCGCCGCCGCGCCGGCGCCGGAGGCGACGAGCTTCACCTGGCTCAGCCTCTTGCCGACGAGGCGCAGCCCGTTGCGGATGGCGGCGCCGACGATGATCGCGGTGCCGTGCTGATCGTCGTGGAAGACCGGGATCTTGAGGCGCTTCCTGAGCTTCGCCTCGATCTCGAAGCATTCCGGCGCCTTGATGTCCTCGAGGTTGATGCCGCCGAAGGTCGGCTCCAGCGCGGCGATGATCTCCACCAGCCGGTCCGGGTCGCGCTCGTCGATCTCGATGTCGAAGACGTCGATGCCGGCGAACTTCTTGAACAGCACCGCCTTGCCCTCCATCACCGGCTTGGCGGCGAGCGGGCCGATGGCGCCGAGGCCGAGCACCGCCGTGCCGTTGGTGATGACGCCAACGAGATTGCTGCGTGCGGTGAGGCTCGAGGCTTCGCCGGGATCGGCGGCGATCGCCAGCGAGGCGGCGGCGACGCCGGGCGAATAGGCCAAGGCGAGGTCGCGCTGGTTGGCGAGCGGCTTGGTCGGCGCGATGCCGATCTTCCCCGGCACTGGCAGGCGGTGATATTCGAGCGCGCTCTCGCGCAGATCCTCGGCCATGGGGCCTCCTCCCGGACTGGGCCGCCTGTTCTATACCACCCCGGCGCGGCAGGCCATCCCGCGGCGCTGCCGCGGGGCGGGGCGATCCCCATCTATCGCCGGGATGCCTGATGAAGGAGGAATGGTGCGGTCGAGAAGACTCGAACTTCCAAGCCCTTTCGGGCACTAGCACCTCAAGCTAGCGCGTCTACCAATTCCGCCACGACCGCGATCCAGCGGCGGCGTCCGCAAGTTGGGCATTGCCGCTGATGGCGCGGGTGATTACCAAATCCGGGGGTTCATAGCAAGCAGCATGGCAGGGCGATGGACGAGGTCGAATGGCAGGTGAGCGGCGCGCCGGTGGCCTATGAGCCGGCAGTGGCGGCGATGGAGGCGCGCGTCGCCGCCATCCGCGCCGGCACGGCGCCGGAGCTGGTCTGGCTGCTGGAGCACCCGCCGCTCTACACCGCCGGCACCAGCGCGCTCGAGCGCGACTTGGTCGAGCCCGGCTTCCTGCCCGTCTACCGCACCGGGCGCGGCGGGCAATACACCTATCACGGGCCCGGCCAGCGCGTGGGATATGTCATGCTCGATCTGCGGCGCCGCGGCGCCGATCTCCGCGCCTATGTCCGCGGCCTCGAGGAATGGCTCATCCGCACCTTGGCGGCCTTCGGCGTCGAAGGCCAGCGCCGGCCCGGCCGCGTCGGCATCTGGATCGACGAAGGCGGCGGGCGCGAGAGCAAGATCGCCGCCATCGGCGTGCGCGTGCGCCACTGGGTGAGCTTTCACGGCGTCGCCCTTAATGTCGATCCCGACCTCGGCCACTACCGCGGCATCGTCCCCTGCGGCATCAGCGAGCACGGCGTCACCTCGCTGGCCAGGCTCGGCGTCACGGCCGACGCGCCCTCGGTCGACCGGGCGCTGCGCCAGGCCTTTGCCGAGGTGTTCGGCAAGCAGATCGCAAGAAGTCCTTCTCCGCCCTCGAGGGCGGAGACGGATTTAGGATGAGGTGGATGCCGCCGCCGCGGATCCGGTAGGCGCGGCGCGCCCCCACCTCACCCCGGCCCTCTCCGCCCCGCTGGGGCGGAGAGGGGGTGGCCTGAGCGACGCCAAGACGGGATTTTTCGGCATCCGCCTAATGTCGTCAAAATCCAAAATAAATTTTCGCCTAGCGTAATAATTCACCGTCGAGTTTTTAAGCAACCGCCACGAAAATCTCATCCGATACTTGGCCACCCTGCAGAAGAAGTGCGGTATGGTCGCCGGGCTGGTGATCGGAGACTGTCCGGGCTCCGGAAGCTCGCCGCCCGGGCGCGGTTTGGAGAGAGGCAATGCACGTTATCGCGGTCGCTTCCCAGAAGGGCGGGTCGGGCAAGACGACGATCGCCGGGCATCTCGCGGTCCAGGCCGACCGCGCCGGCTTCGGCCCGGTGGCCCTGGTCGACACCGACCCGCAGGGCAGCCTGTCCGAATGGTGGAACGCGCGCAGCTCCGAGACGCCGCTCTTCGCGCGCACCAGCACCGGCCGGCTCGCCGCCGATATCGGCCGCATGCGCGAGCTCGGCATCAAGCTGCTGGTCGTCGACACGCCGCCGGCGATCGAGGCGACCATCGCCGAGGTCATCGCCCAGGCCGACCTGGTCATCATCCCGGCGCGGCCGAGCCCGCACGACCTGCGCGCCGCCGGCGCCACCGTCGAGCTCATCGAGCGGCTGGGCAAGCCGCTGGTCTTCGTCATCAACGCGGCGACGCCGCGCGCGCGCATCACCGCCGAGGCGGTGATGGCGCTCTCCCAGCACGGCACGCTCGCGCCGGTGATCATCCATCACCGCACCGGCTTCGCCGCCAGCATGATCGACGGCCGCACCGTCATGGAGGTGCCCGGCGAAGCGCGCTCGGCCGACGAGATGGTGCTGCTCTGGGAATATCTCGCCAACCGGCTCAACCGCGATTTCCGCACCCTGCTGCCCTCGACCCTGCTGTCGGCGCCGCCCAAGCAGGAGATCGAGCCCCTCCTGCTCGACCGGCAGGAGGCGTCGTGAAGGCCGCGTCGCTCACCGCCGCGCTGCTCGTCGCCAAGGGCGCCGCCGCGCCCAGCGCCGGCGGCCGCGGCTCCGGGCGGGGCGCCACGCTCGAGTTCCGGCCGAAGCCGGTCCGCGAGCCCTCGGACGGCAACGGCGAGGACGGCATGATCCGCGTCACGCTGCGCCTGCCGACGGCGCGCCATCTGCGGCTGCGCCTCGCCGCGGCCCATCTCGGGCGCAA
>JASHTP010000214.1 GCA_030040495.1 Alphaproteobacteria bacterium | reverse complement strand
CGGCGCGCGCGCGTCGGCGCCTCGCCCGGCTGTGGCGCCGCGGCACCGAGTTCCTCGGCTCGGAGCTCGCCATCATGGGCGGCGCCATGACCTGGGTGTCGGAGCGCAACCTCGTCGCCGCCATCTCCAACGGCGGCGGCTTCGGCGTCATCGCCTGCGGCTCGATGACGCCGGCGCAGCTCGACGCCGAGATCGCCGCGACGCTCGCCCTCACCGACCGGCCGTTCGGCGTCAATCTCATCACGCTCCATCCCGGGCTCGCGGAGCTGATCGACGTCTGCGCGCGGCGCCGCGTCGGCCATGTCGTGCTGGCGGGGGCGCTGCCGAGCGCCGCCGCGGTGGCGCGCATCAAGGACAGCGGCGCGAAGCTGCTCTGCTTCGCGCCCGCCCTGGTCATCGCCAAGCGGCTGGTGCGCATGGGCGCCGACGCCATCGTCATCGAGGGCATGGAGGCGGGCGGCCATATCGGCCCGGTCGCGACCGGCGTGCTGGCGCAGGAGATCCTGCCGCATGTCCGCGAGGTGCCGGTCTTCGTCGCCGGCGGCATCGGCCGCGGCGAGGCGGTCGTCTCCTATCTCGAGATGGGCGCAGCCGGCGTGCAGCTCGGCACGCGCTTCGTCTGCGCCCATGAATCGATCGCGCATTCCCGCTTCAAGCAGGCGTTTCTCCGCGCCGGAGCGCGCGACGCGGTGCCGTCGGCGCAGCTCGATCCGCGCTTTCCCGTGATCCCGGTGCGCGCTCTGGCCAACGACGGCACGCAGCGCTTCCTGCAGCTGCAGCGTCAGGTGATCGATCGCTTCAACCGCGGCGAGATCTCGCAAAAGGACGCCCAACTCGAGATCGAGCATTTCTGGGCCGGCGCGCTGCGCCGCGCGGTGATCGACGGCGACGTCGAGACCGGGTCGCTGATGGCCGGGCAGAGCGTCGGCATGGTGACGCGCGAGCAGTCCACCAGGGAAATCCTCGACGAGCTGGTCGAGCAGGCGGTCGGGGCGCTGGTGGCGCGCGAACGCGACGCCGGCGAGCCGGCCGGGAACGGCTGCTCCCGGGCGGAGGTGTGATGGAACCCGGCGCGGCGGCCACCGGCTCCCGCCGCCTGTTGCGCCGGCTGCGGGACGTCATGGCCCGCTCCGGCACGGCGCAGGAGCGGCTCAACGAGATCGTCAAGATCATCGCCGCCGACATGGTGGCGGAGGTCTGCTCCTGCTACGTGATGCGCGCGGGCGAGGTGCTCGAGCTCTTCGCCACCGAGGGCTTGCGCCCCGAGGCGGTGCACCGCACCCGCCTCAGGGTCGGCGAGGGCCTGGTCGGCGTCATCGCCGCGACGGCGCGGCCGCTAGCGCTCGCCGACGCGCAAACGCATCCCGATTTCGCCTACCGGCCGGAGACCGGCGAGGAGATCTACCACTCGCTGATGGGCGTGCCGGTGCTGCGCGGTGGCCGGGTGCTCGGCGTGCTCGTCGTGCAGAACCGCACCCAGCGCAACTACACGGAGGACGAGATCGAGGCGCTGCAGACCATCGCCATGGTGCTGGCCGAGCTCGCCGCCAGCGGCGAGCTGGTGAGCCCGGTCGAGCTGCAGCCCTCGAACGGCATCGGCCTGCTGCCGACGCGGCTCGACGGCATCAAGCTCAATGCCGGGCTCGCCATCGGCGCGGCTTTGCTGCACGAGCCGCGCGTCGTCATCCGCCAGGTGGTCGCCGAGGACCCGCAGGCGGAGCAGCAGCGGCTGCGCACGGCGGTCGACGCCATGCAGAGCGCGATCGACGACATGCTGGAGCGCAGCGACATCGCCGCCGGCGGCGAGCATCGCGACATCCTCGAGACCTATCGCATGTTCGCCGCCGATCGCGGCTGGCTGCAGCGCATGACGGACGCGGTGCGCAGCGGCCTCACCGCCGAGGCGGCGGTGCAGAAGGTGCAGGACGAGACGCGGGCGCGGATGAGCAAGGTGAGCGACCCCTACCTGCGCGAGCGTCTCGCCGACCTCGAGGATCTGGCGAGCCGGCTGCAGCAGCACCTCGCCGGCCGCCATTTCGCCGCCGAGGCGGCGCTGCCGGCCGAGTTCATCCTGGTCGCGCGCAGCATGGGCCCGGCCGAGCTGCTCGACTACGATCGCCGCCGGCTGAAGGGCCTGGTGCTGGAGGAGGGCTCGCCCACCGCCCACGTCAACGTGGTGGCGCGCGCGCTCGACATCCCCGTCGTCGGCCGCGTCAAGGACGTACTGGAGAAGGTCGAGGTCGGCGATCTCATCGTCGTCGACGCCGACGAGCAGCAGGTCTTCGTGCGCCCCGCCGAGGACGTCCAGCAGGCGGTGAATGCGCGGCTCGAGGCGCGGCTCGGCCAGCGGCTGAGCTATGCGGCGCTGCGCGACCTGCCGGCCGAGACGCGCTGCGGCAGCCGCGTGTCGCTGCAGCTGAACGCCGGGTTGCTGCTCGATCTCCCCTATCTCGACGAGACCGGCGCGGAAGGGGTCGGGCTCTTCCGCACCGAGCTGCTGTCCATGATGCGGCACGACTTTCCCTCGGTCGGCCAGCAGGCCGCGACGTACCGGCGCGTGCTCGAGCATGCCGGCGACCGGCCGGTGACCTTCCGCACGCTCGACATCGGCGGCGACAAGGTGCTGCCCTACATGGCGGAGACCAAGGAGGAGAACCCGGCGATGGGCTGGCGCGCCATCCGCATCGCCCTCGACCGTCCGGCGATGCTGCGCCAGCAGCTGCGCGCGCTCATCCGCGCCGCGGCGGGCCGGCGGCTGCGCGTCATGTTCCCGATGGTGGCCGACATCGGCGAGTTCGAGGCGGCGCGCGCCGTGTTCGATCTCGAGCTCGGGCGCGCGGCGGCGCGCGGCGGCGGTCTGCCGGCGAAGGTCGAGGTCGGCGTCATGTTCGAGGTGCCGGCGCTGCTCTGGGAGCTGCCGCGGCTGCTTCCCGAGCTCGATTTCCTCTCGGTCGGCACCAACGATCTCGTCCAGTTCCTGTTCGCTGCCGATCGCGGCAACCCGCGGCTCGCCGAGCGCTACGACCCGCTGTCGCTGCCGGTGCTGGGCCTCCTCGGCGAGGTGACGCGCGCCTGCGCCGCCGCCAAGGTGCCGCTGACGGTGTGCGGCGAGATGGCCGGGCAGCCGCTCGACGCCATGGCGCTGCTCGGCGTGGGGTTCCGCGCGCTGTCGATGGCACCGGGCTCGATCGGCCCGGTCAAGGCGATGGTGCGCAGCCTCGATCTGGCGCCGCTCGAGGGGCTGGTCGAGACGCTGGCGACGCTGCCGCCGCAGGCGCTGCGCAGCCGGCTGCGCAACTTCGCCCGGGACCACGGCGTTGCCGTCTGAAGCCGGGCTTGCGGCGCCATCAATCGTTGCGGCTGCTCGGCCCTCTTTGATAATCTTGACCGGCGGCGCTTGCAGCGCGTCGGCCTTTACGGTTTTTTCACCTTATGCTTGCCGTATTCAGTAGACGGCAGGCTCAGACCGGTTTCACGCACATGGCGCTTTTCTCCCGACCCAAGCAACCGCCGGAGGCGACGGCGACCCCCGAACCGGTCCCGCCACGGCCGGCCGAGCCGGTGGCCGAGATCCGCCCGGCGCGCCGCCGCACCGTCGGCCAGCTGCTGCGCGAGACGCGCGAGGGCTATGGCAGCGACATCCCCCGCGTCGCCGCGGCGCTGCGCATCCGCGCCGCCTATCTCGAGGCGATCGAGGAAGGCCGTTACGACCGCCTGCCCGGTCCGGTCTATGCGCTGGGCTTCGTGCGCGCCTATGCGGTCCATCTCGGCCTCGACGGCGAGGAGGCGGTACGTCGCTTCAAGCTCGAGGCGGAAGGCTTCGAGGCGCAACGCGACCTGAGCTTCCCGGTGCCGCTCGCCGAGCGCAGCGTTCCCGGCGGCGCCATGGTGCTGGCGGCGCTGATCCTGGCGGTCTGCGCCTATGGCATCTGGTACTACCTGTCCTCGACCGCCGGGCCGCGGCCGGATCGGGTGAGCCCGGTTCCGGCCGAGCTCGCCAAGCCGA
>JASHTP010000213.1 GCA_030040495.1 Alphaproteobacteria bacterium | reverse complement strand
AACGAAATGGCGGACCTGCGTCGCCGCTCTGCGGTGCCTGGCGCGACCTTCGGCAGGCTGCCCGAACACTAGGCACCGTGCTTCCCGGGCGACATACGTCATTCGACGCATACGGCAATCGACGTATGCGGCAATCGACGTATTGCTGCGTCGCACAATCGCCGCGACGATCGCCGCGTCAATGCCGCGGGCCGCTTGTCGGCGCTTCGCCCGCAAACCAGGGGGACTCCATGACCGAACGCGACCACCGCTCGACGCTCCGCTCCGCCACCAGGCGCAAGCTGCTCCTCGGCATGGCGGCGCTGCCGGCCGCTGCGCTGCTGCCGCGGGCGGCCTACGCCGCCGCGCCCGCCACGGCGGCGATCAACAAGACCGGGCTCGCCGTCACCGACGACGCCGTGACCGTCGGCATCCTGCACTCGGTCACCGGCACCATGGCGATCAGCGAGACCGGCTCGGTCGAGGCGGAGAAGCTGGCGATCACCCAGATCAACGCCGCCGGCGGCGTGCTCGGCCGGCAGATCAAGTTCATCCAGGAGGACGGCGCGAGCGACTGGCCGACCTTCGCCGAGAAGGCGCGCAAGCTGCTGGTCAACGACAAGGTGGCCTCGGTGTTCGGCTGCTGGACCTCGGCCTCGCGCAAGGCGGTGCTGCCGGTCTTCGAACAGTATGACGGCATCCTCTACTACCCGACCTTCTACGAAGGGCTCGAGCAGTCGAAGAACGTGTTCTACGAGGGCCAGGAGGCGACGCAGCAGATCATCGCCGGGCTCAACTGGATCGTGAAGGAGAAGGGGGCGAAGAGCTTCTACCTGCTCGGCTCCGACTACATCTGGCCGCGCACCTCGAACAAGATCGCGCGCAAGCACATCGAGAACTTCCTCAAGCTCGAGGTCGTCGGCGAGGAGTACTTCCCGCTCGGCAGCACCGAGTTCAACTCGGTGATCAACAAGATCCGCCTCAAGAAGCCCGACGTCATCTACGCCATCATCGTCGGCGGCAGCAACGTCGCCTTCTACAAGCAGCTCAAGGCGGCCGGCATCGATCTCGTCAACAAGCAGAAGCTGCTGACCATCTCGGTCACCGAGGACGAGATCCTCGGCATCGGCGGCGAGAACATCGTCGGCGCCTACGCCGCGATGAAGTACTTCCAGAGCCTCGACAACCCCAACAACAAGGCCTTCGTCAAGGCGTTCAAGGAGATGTGGGGGCCGCAGAGCGTCATCGGCGACGTCACCCAGGCGGCCTACGAGGGGCCGTGGCTGTGGAAGCTCGCCTGCGAGAAGGCGCAGAGCTTCGACACCGACAAGGTGATCGCCGCCTCGCCCGGCATCGAGCTCAAGACCGCGCCCGAAGGCTATGTGCGCATCCACGAGAACCATCACCTGTGGAGCAAGACGCGCATCGGCCGCGCCCGCGCCGACGGCCAGTACGACGTGATCTACGAGACGCCCGAGCTGGTCGAGCCCAATCCCTTCCCCAAGGGCTACCAGTGACCGGCGGCCTCGGCGCCGCGCCCTCCCGCGCGGCGCCGCTTTCTCCCCGACGCGGAGCGGCATCATGCTGATGGGCTATTCGCTGACAGATCTCGGCTCGATCTTCGCCATGCAGGCGTTTGCCGGCCTCATCCTCTTCTCGGTCTTCGTGCTGATGGCGTTGGGCCTCGCCATCATCTTCGGCCAGATGGGCGTCATCAACATGGCGCATGGCGAGTTCATGATCCTCGGCGCCTACATGACCTATCTCTGCTCGAAGCTCTTCGCGGCCTATCTGCCCTTCCTCTATCCCGGCTACTTCTTCGTCGCCATGCTGGTCGCCTTCCTGGCTTCGGGCGCGCTGGGACTGCTGGTCGAATGGGCGCTGATCAGCCGGCTCTACCGCCGGCCGCTCGACACCCTGCTCGCGACCTGGGGGTTGAGCCTCATCCTGCAGCAGGCCTACCGCTCGATCTTCGGCGCGCGCGAGGTCGGCGTCGATCTCCCCGGCTGGATGATGGGTGCCACCAACCTCACCGACACCATCCAGATCCCGATCAACGGCATCTTCGTCATGAGCTTGACCGTGCTGATCACCATTGCGGTCTATCTGCTCGTCTTCCGCTCGCGCTGGGGCCGCCAGGTGCGCGCCGTGGTGCAGAACCGCACCATGGCCGGCGCCGTCGGCATCGACACCGAGAAGGTCGACCGCTACACCTTCGGCATCGGCTGCGGCATCGCCGGCATCGCCGGCAGCGCCTTCACCATGATCGGCTCGACCGGGCCGACCGCCGGCCAGCTCTACATCGTCGACACCTTCCTCGTCGTCGTCTTCGGCGGCGCGCAGAGCCTGCTCGGCACCATCGCCTCCGCCTTCACCATCTCGCAGGCGCAGTCGACGCTCGAATTCTTCCTGAGCGGCTCGATGGCCAAGGTGCTGGCGCTGCTCGCCGTGGTCGGCGTGCTCATGCTCCGCCCCCAAGGCCTCTTCGTCCTCAAGGTCCGGCGGTAGGGGGAGGCTCCGTGGTGCCGGTCATTGTTCGCCGTGCCCGCGAAAGCGGACGACCCGCGCGGCCGCTTTGCGGCCAGCCCTCCGGGTCCGCTCGCAAAGCGGGCGGACGGGTCGTCCCAGGAGCCACAAGCCTCGACGGCGGTCCCGCTTTCGCGGGGACGACGGTGACATGGCGGCGCGTACCCGATCGGCAAGTGCAGTAGGGGAGTAACGAAAACCATGACCGGCCTCGCCTTCCTCACCCGCAAGGATCTGCTCGGCCTTCTCGTGCTGGCGCTGCTGATCCTGGTGGTGCTGCCGCTCGGCTTCGACATCTTCCGCCTCAACCTCATCGGCAAGTACCTGACCTACGCCTTCGTCGCGCTGGGCCTGGTGCTGTGCTGGGGCGACGCCGGCATCCTGAGCCTGGGGCAGGGGGTGTTCTTCGGCCTCGGCGGCTACTGCATGGCGATGTTCCTGAAGCTCGAGGCCTCGAGCCCCGCCGCCACCCGCATCCAGTCGACGCCGGGCATCCCCGATTTCATGGACTGGAACCAGCTCACCGCCCTGCCGTTCTTCTGGCAGCCCTTCCACAGCCTCGCCTTCAGCCTCTTCGCCGTCATCGCGGTGCCGGTGCTGGTCACCTTCGTCATCGGCCTCGCCATGTTCAAGCGCCGCGTCGGCGGCGTCTATTTCGCCATCATCACCCAGGCGCTCGCCGCCATCCTCACCATCCTCATCGTCGGCCAGCAGGGCTACACCGGCGGCATCAACGGCATCACCGATCTGCGCACGCTCAAGGGCTGGGACATCCGCACCGACCACGCCAAGTACGTGCTCTACTTCGTCAACGCCGCCCTGCTGCTCGGCGGCATCCTGCTCTGCCAGTATGTGCGCGCGACCAAGCTCGGGCGCATCCTGGTGGCGATGCGCGACCGCGAGGACCGCGTCCGCTTCTCCGGCTACGATGTCGCCAACTTCAAGATCTTCGTCTTCTGCTTCGCCGCCGCGCTCGCCGCCGTGGGGGGCGCGATGTTCACGCTGCAGGTGGGCTTCATGTCGCCCACCTTCATCGGCATCGTGCCCTCGATCGAGCTGGTGATCTATTGCGCCGTGGGCGGGCGGCTGTCGCTGCTCGGCGCGGTCTACGGCACGCTCCTCGTCAACGCCGCCAAGACCACCTTCTCGGAGGATTTCCCGCAGCTCTGGCTCTTCGCCATGGGCGCGCTCTTCATCGGCGTCGTGCTCGCCTTCCCGGACGGGCTCGCCGGCCTCTACCGGACCTGGCTCGAGCCGCGTCTCGGCCGGCTGCTGGCGCTCGTCTCCGGCCGCTCCGGGCCGGGCGAGATGGCCGCCGCGCCCGCCGCCTCGCGGCCGGAGTAAGGGGGCGGGCCCATGTCCTCCAACACCGATTTCCTGCTCGCGGTCGAGAACCTCACCGTCTCCTTCGACGGCTTCAAGGCGGTCGACGACCTCACCTTCTATGTCGACGAGAACGAGATCCGCGTCATCATCGGCCCCAACGGCGCCGGCAAGACCACCGTGCTCGACCTCATCTGCGGCCGCACCAGGCCGAGCGCCGGCTCGATCCGCTTCCACAACAAGGAGATCAGCGAGCTCAAGGAGCACGAGATCGTGCGCGCCGGCATCGGCCGCAAGTTCCAGAACCCGTCGATCTACGAGGACCTCACCGTCTTCGAGAATCTCGAGATCTCCTATCCGCGCGGGCGCAGCGTGCTGGGCTCGCTCGCCTTCAAGCGCGACGCGGCGGTGAAGCAGCGCATCGACGAGGTCGCCCGCACC
>JASHTP010000212.1 GCA_030040495.1 Alphaproteobacteria bacterium | reverse complement strand
GCCCGGCCTCGTCGACATGCGCGTCGAGCTGCGCGAGCCCGGCGCCGAGCACCAGGAGTCGATGCAGTCGGGCGGGCTCGCCGCGGTCACCGGCGGCGTCACCACCATGGTGGCGCTGCCCAACACCGAGCCGGTGATCGACGACATCGCGCTGGTCGAGTTCGTGGCGCGGCGCTCGCGCGATGTCGGCCTCGCCCGCATCCGTACCTACGCCGCCGCCACCAAGGGGCTCAAGGGCCGCGAGCTGACCGAGTTCGGGCTCCTCGCCGGCGCCGGCGCGCTCGCCTTCACCGACGGCGGCCAGGCGATCGCCGACGCGGTGGTGATGCGCCGCGCGCTGGCCTATGCCCGCACCTTCGACCTGCTGGTGATGCAGCACCCGGAAGAGCCGAGCCTCGCCGCAGGCGGCGCGATGAACGAAGGCGAGGTCGCGACCCGGCTCGGCCTTTCTGGGATCACGCCCGCGGCCGAGGCGATCATGGTCGAACGCGACCTCCGGCTGTGCGAGATCACCGGCGGGCGGTTGCACATCGCCCATCTCTCGACCGCGGCGGCGATCGAAGCGGTCCGCCAGGCGAAGCGCCGCGGGCTGCCCGTCACCTGCGATACCGCGCCGCATTACTTCGCGCTCAACGAGACCGCGGTCGGCGACTACCGCACCTTCGCCAAGGTGTCGCCGCCGCTGCGCGGCGAAGGCGACCGGCGCGCCGTGGTGGCGGGGCTGAAGGACGGCACCATCGACGCCATCGCCAGCGACCACTCGCCGCACGACCAGGATTCCAAGCGCCTGCCCTTCGCCTCGGCGGCGAGCGGCATCGTCGGGCTCGAGACGCTGCTGCCGCTGACGCTCGAGCTCTATCACAACGGCCATCTCGCGCTGCTCGAGGCGCTCAGGCCGCTGACCGACCGTCCGGCCGGGATCCTGCGCCTGCCGGCAGGCCGGCTCGCGCTCGGAGCCGCCGCCGATCTCGTGATTTTCGATCTCGAGCGGCCGCGGCGTATTGACGTCGACGCCCTGCGTTCTAAATCAAAGAACTCGCCTTTCGACGGCCGTCCCGTGCAAGGCCGCGTGCTGCGCACCGTCGTCGCCGGACGCAGCGTCTTCATCCACCAGGACTGAACGAGATGGCCGAGATCGCCTTGATCGGCGCCGCATCCGGATGGGGCGCCGGCTTCCGCCATACCGAAGAAGGACCCCCGGCGCTCGAGCGGCTCGGGCTTGCCGACTGGCTGCGCGCGCGCGGCCTCGGCGCCCGCTGGCGCGCCATGGTCCGCGCCGAGAAGAGCTGGCGCGAGCATCCGCAACTCGGCGCGCCGGAGAGTTTCGGCCTCGTCGCGCGCCACGGCGCGGCGCTCGCCCGCGAGGTCGCGCGCGCCATCGCCGCGCGGCGCTTTCCCGTCGTGCTCGGCGGCGACCACGCCGTCGCCATGGGCAGCTGGGCCGGCGTCGCGCGCGGCCATGGCAGCGCGCCGCTCGGCCTCGTGTGGCTCGACGCCCATCTCGACGCCCACACAGTGGAGACGACGCCCTCGATGAACGCGCATGGCATGGGCGCGGCGGCGCTGCTCGGCCACGGCCACCTTCCCTTCCTCGATCTCTGCGGCGGCGTGCTGCGGCCGGAGCATCTCTGCTATGTCGGCGTGCGCTCCTACGAGGCCGGCGAGCTGTCGCTGCTGCGCCGTCTCGGCGTGCGCATCATCCTGATGGAGGAGGTGAAGCGGCGCGGCATCGACGCGGCGCTGGCCGAGGCGCTGGCGATCGCCACAAGGGGGACGGAAGGCTTCGGCCTCACCGTCGATCTCGACGGCTTCGACCCCATCGACGCGCCGGCCATCGGCCTCAAGGAGCCGGACGGGCTGCGCGCCGCGGCGACCGTGCGCGCGCTGGCCCGCCTCGCCCGGCATCCGGGGTTGCGCGCGCTGGAGATTGTCGAGTACATCCCGGAGTTCGACGAGTCCCTGCGCACCGCGCATCTGGTGCGCGACCTCATCCTCGCCGTGCTGGCGCCGCAGAGGGCGCTGGCGGATCGCGGCGTGGAAGCGCTCTGCTAGGAGCCGGGCGATGCCGCAGCCGATGGGCGGTTGGAGCTACCAGTGGCCGTTCGTGCTGGGCGCGGCGCTCGCCTATCTTCTCGGCTCGATCCCGTTCGGCCTGGTGCTGACGCGGCTCGCCGGCTATGGCGACATCCGCAGCATCGGCTCCGGCAATATCGGCGCCACCAACGTGCTGCGCACCGGCAACAAGGCGCTGGCGCTCCTCACCCTGCTGCTCGACGCCGGCAAGGGCGCCGCCGCGGTGCTCATCGCCGAGCAGTTCGGCCCCGACATGACGGCTTACGCCGCGGCCTTTGCGTTCCTGGGCCATCTCTTCCCGGTCTGGCTCCGCTTCCGCGGCGGCAAAGGCGTCGCCACCGCGGGCGGCATCCTCCTTGCCTATGCTTGGCCGGTCGGCCTCGCCGCCGCTGCGACCTGGCTCGTCGTCGCCGTGCTGACGCGCTATTCCTCGCTCGCCGCGCTCGCCGCCGCGCTGCTCGCGCCGCTCTATGCCTGGCTCCTGACGCGCGAGTTCCAGCCGACGGAGGTGGTGGCATTCCTCGCCATCCTTATCGTCCTGCGCCACCACGCCAACATCCGCCGCCTCATCGCCGGCACCGAGAGCAAGATCCGGCTCGGCGGTTAGAGCGGGGCGGTTTCAGGCGCGATCGCGGTGCGCCGCCGCTTTGGACCAAGGCGGCACGTCCTCCCGCCGCGCTTCCGTCGGCCCAAGGGGTCCTGTGGTAGCCTGGATCGATCGGCTCTTTGACATGGTGAAACATGCGCTGCCGGCGAAGGCACAGCGACGCTCCCTACGCCATTGGCGTATGGTGGAAAAATTCATTGGCGTACTTCAGTGGCGTAGACCCCTCCCCGTCGCTTAGCGCTTGACAGGAGCGCGCGCCGCGGCTCGCTGGGCGACGATGCCGGAGGACGCATTGGCCGGCCCAGCGGGGTACCGGGATCCCCGTTCAGGTACCTAACCCCGCCACTTGATCGAGCAGCCCATGGCGGCGAACTGCTCGGCCGGCGCCTGGCCGCTGCGCGCGACCTCGGCCATCGCCTCGAACAGCTCGCGCTTCGCGCCGGGCACCCGCTGCAGGTGGCGCAGGGCGTAGATGCGCCCGCGATAGCGCAGCTTCAGCGCGGCGTCGAAGCCGAAGAATTCCGGCGTGCACACCGCGCCGTAGGCGCGCGCCACCTCCTGGCTGCGGTCGATGAGATAGGGAAAGGGAAAGCGCTTCGCTTCGGCCAGCCGACGCATATTGTCGAAGGAATCCTCGGGATAGGCCTCGGTGTCGTTGGGCATGATGGCCACCGCGCCGACGCCCAGCGGCTGCAGCTCGCGCACGTCGGCGATGATGTCGTCGAGCACCGCCTTCACGTAAGGACAGTGGTTGCAGATGAACATGACCAGCGTCGCCTTGGCGCCCTGCACATCGGCGAGCCGATGGCGCCGTCCGTCGGTGCCGTCGAGATCGAAGTCGATGGCCCGTGCCGGCGTCAGTGATGTCGCACTCTCCATGGTCGTCCTCCTCGCCTTCTGCCTCGCCCCTTTTCGAAGTCAGTGCCGCAGCCCGGCCGCGCCGAGGACGCGCCGGCTGCTTTCGGCAAGCTCGGCCTTGCGCCGCGCCAGATCGCCATAGAGCAGGCGGCCGCCGCGTTTCACGGGGCGCCCGGCGACGATCACGGTGTCGACATTGGCGACACCGGCATGGAGCACGATGCTGCGCACGGGATCCACCACCGGCAGCAGGTTGAGATCGTCGGCGCGCAGCAGCACGATGTCCGCCTGTTTGCCCGGCGCGAGCGAGCCCACCTTGTCGTCGAGCCCGGCCATCCGCGCGCCCTCGAGCGTCGCCCAGCGCAGGGCCTCGCGGCACTCGATCGAGATACGCTCGGGCGCGCGGCCGGTGCGGGCGAGAACCTGCTGGTTGTCGAGGTTGCGCTGGGTCTGCAGCGCCATGCGCATGACGGTGAACATGTCGCTGCCGAGGCTCGCCTCCACGTCGGAGCCGAGCGACGGCGCCGCGCCCAGCGCCCGCAGCCTTCCGGTGAGGCAGTCGCCGAAGCCCATCTGCAGCTCGGCTTCGGGCGTCACGGTGACGCCGGCGCCGCTGTCGAGGAGGGCGCGGAGCTGGTCGTCGGCGAGGCTGTTGCCGTGGACGATGTTGACGCGGTCGTCGACCAGCCCTTCGGCGACGAGGCGCGGGAAGCCGTCGGGCGTGCGCATGGCGCCGCCGCCGACATGCATGCTGCAGACCATGCCCAGCTCGCGTGCGAGGCGGAAATCGTGCCGGCTCACCTCGTAGACCGAATAGGCGGGACCGAGGACGGCCATGCCGAGGCCGATGAGCCCGTCGCCGGCGAGCCGGGCGCGCACCAGCCGCTCGATCTCGCCGCGGGGATGGGGAATCTCGCTGAAATGCGGCTGGCCGGGCTTGGGGTCGGGCTTGGGCGAACCGTGCAGGAAGAGCGCGCGGACGCCGCTTTCGGCGAGCCCGGCGATGGCCGCGTCGGTATGCGCCGGCGTCGGGTTGTTGTGGCACCAATCGACCAGCGTGGTGACGCCGCCGTCGAGCTGGCTCAAGGCGCCGACGAGGTCGGCGATGAAGATGTCCTCGGGCCGGTAGCCCGGCGCGATCGCCGCGTGCATGGCGTGGAGATAGTGCGGGATGGTCCAGTCGCCGGCGACGCCGCGCAATCCGGTCTGCCAGGCGTGGATGTGGGCATTGACGAGGCCCGGCATGACGATGCGCTCGGCGGCGTCGATGATGGCGGCATCGCCGGCGTCGATCTCGGGCGCGACCGCGGCGATGCGGTCGCCCTCGATCAGCACGTCGCCGCGGCGCAGCTCCCGCACGCGCTCGTCCATGGTGACGACGATGCCGGATTTGATCAGCGTGCGGGCCATCGGCGAAGCGCTCCCCGGGGCTGCGGTCCTCCGCGCAGCGGACAGTAGGTGCGCGCTTCGCGCAGTGTCAATTGACGCGGCGGATCGTTGACGGCGGCCATCCGGCCACCGCATGGTGGCGCGCCATGCCCCGCGCGCCGCGCCCGCTCAACCCTGCCGAAAGGCTCGACTGGCTCCGCCTCATCCGCTCCGAGAATGTCGGGCCGGTCACCTTCTACCAGCTGCTGGCGCGCTACGGCTCCGCCGCCGCGGCGCTGGAGGTGCTGCCGGAGCTCGCCCGCCGCGCCGGGCGGCAGCGCCCGCTCGCGCTCTGCGGCAGGGAAGCGGCCGAACGCGAGCTGGCGGTGCTGGCGAAGGCCGGGGCGCGGCTCGTCGCCTGGGGCGAGCCCGACTATCCGCCGCTGCTCGCCGCCCTCGAC
>JASHTP010000211.1 GCA_030040495.1 Alphaproteobacteria bacterium | reverse complement strand
GCGCCGGCGTGAGCGCCGCGAGCCGCGCCCACGGATCCGGCGCGCCGAGAGCGCCGGGCCCGGGCTCCGGCGGCGCGTCGGTCACGGCGACAATCCCGGCGCCGCCGACAGCAGCGGCTGGTGCCGCGTCTGCGGCAGCAGCCGGCCCTGGCCGTCGGCGATCCCCATGCGCGCCAGCCACGCCTCGAATTCCGGCGCCCGCCGCAGGCCGAGGAGCGCGCGCAGATAGAGCTGGTCGTGGAACGAGGTCGACTGATAGCTCAGCATCACGTCGTCGGCGCCCGGCACGCCCAGGATATAAGTGACGCCCGCCGCGGCGAGCAGCGTCATCAACCCGTCCATGTCGTCCTGGTCGGCCTCGGCATGGTTGGTGTAGCAGACGTCGCAGCCGAGCGGGACGCCCATCAGCTTGCCGCAGAAATGATCCTCGAGCCCGGCCCGCGTGATCTGCTTGCCGTCATAGAGATATTCCGGCCCGATGAAGCCGACCACGCTGTTCACCAGTAGCGGCGCGAAGGCGCGGCAGACGGCGTAGGCACGCGCCTCGCAGGTCTGCTGATCGACGCCGTGATGGGCGCCGGCCGACAGCGCCGAGCCCTGGCCGGTCTCGAAATACATCGCGTTCGCCCCGACGGTGCCCCGCCGCAGCGCCTGCACGGCGTCGCTTGCTTCGCGCAAGGTCGCGAGATCGACGCCGAACGCCGCGTTGGCCGCCTCGGTGCCGGCCACGGACTGGAACGCCAGATCGACCGGCGCGCCCCGGTTGATCAGCTCGATCGTCGTGGTGATGTGGCTCAGCACGCAGGCCTGGGTCGGGATGTCGAAGCGGCGGATGATGTCGTCGAGGCGGCGCAGCAAACCCGCGAGCACGGACGGATTGTCCGACGCCGGGTTGACGCCGATCACCGCGTCGCCGCAGCCATAGAGCAGCCCATCGACGATCGACGCCGTGATGCCGTCGAGATCGTCGGTGGGATGGTTGGGCTGGAGACGCACCGCCATGGTGCCGGGAAGCCCGATCGTGTTGCGAAAGCGCGTGACCACACCACACTTGCGCGCGGCCAGGATCAGGTCCTGGTTGCGCATGAGCTTGGACACGGCGGCGGCGATCTCCGGCGTGATCCCCGGCGCCAGGCGCGCCAGCATTTCGGACGTCGCCTGATCGGAGAGAAGCCAATTGCGGAACTCGCCGACGGTCAGGTGGCCGATCGGGGCGAAGGCGTCGCGGTCGTGCGTGTCGAGAATGAGCCGGGTGACCTCGTCCTCCTCGTAGGGGATCAGCGGCTCGGCGAGAAAGCTCTTCAAGGGAAGGTCGGCGAGGCACAGCTTCGCCGCGACGTTTTCCTCGGCGGAGCCGGCCGCGATGCCGGCAAGCGTGTCGCCCGACCGGATCGGCGCCGCCTTGGCCATCAGCGCCTTGAGGTCGCCGAACAGCCAAGACCGCGACCCGATCGTGGTGCGATAGCCCATCGGTCCACTCCCCGGCGCAGCTTCAGCCTCGCCCGACTATAGAGGAAATCCCGGGCGCCGCGCTCGGCCGCACGGCGCGGCCGGCCGGCATTCGTCGACGAGGTCGCCCTCGTCGAGGGAAATTGCTCCTCATGACCTCTGCTCCGCGCCGGCTCGGACCGGCGGGTTCACTCCGTCGCGCCTCAGGAAATCTTATGGGTTTGCCTCCTGACAGAATGTAGAATTGCGCGAAAATGCTGGTCCGGCGGCGCGCGACCGGCCAGGAAGACAGGCGAGCAGGAAAGGAGGGAGTCGTGCAAGAACCGCGACACGCTGCGGCAGCGGATCCGGAAGTGAAGCGAAACGCGAAGGTGGTCGTGCAGACCGCAGACGTGCGTATTGTCGAGTACGCACTGAGGCGCGGCGACAGTCACCCGTGGCACTATCATTCCCAGGTGACCGATAGGGTCTACTGCCTTGAAGGGTTGATCGGGGTCGACACCCAGCAACCATCCAAAAGCCTGGTATTGCGGCCGGGCGAAAGCTGTGAGGTCTCGCCCAAGACGGTTCATCACGTGAGCAATGCGGGAGACGGCACCAGCCGTTACCTCCTCGTCCAGGCGCTGGGCAAATACGACTACATCAGGGCCGATTGACGGAACGGGCCGACTGACGGCTCCTGTGCGGCCTGGTCTTCACGCGCGTTCCCTGCCGCGCAGGCGCCGGATGCGACGCGCGCGCTCGCCGACGAACGCCCATCCGCCTCACTCCGCCGCATCGCGGCTCTCGCTTTCCCGCGCGCGCGGCACGGTGAACCTGAATACGGTGCCGCCCTCCGGATTGTCCTCGGCCCAGAGCCTTCCGTCATGCGCCTCGATGATCGAGTGGCAGATGGAGAGGCCGACGCCCATGCCGCTGCTCTTGGTGGTGACGAAGGGCTGGAACAGCTTCGCCCGCACCTCGGCAGGCAGGCCCGGGCCGTTGTCGGCGACGCTGACCTCGATCCGGTCGTCCGCCGCCGGTGCCGTGGCGATGACAAGGCGCGGCCGCGGCATGCCCGCCATCGCCTCGACCGCGTTGCGGACGAGATTGAGCAGCACCTGCTGGATCTCGATCTTGTCGATGAAGGCCGCGGCGGCGGCGGGATCGAGGCGCAGCTCGACGCCGACGTCGCGCCGCTCGGCGCCGACCAGGGCGAGCGCCATCGTCTCCTCGATCAGCGTGCCGAGCGCCTCGGCGCGCAGGGCGCGCTCGCCCTTCTTCACGAAGTCGCGCAGACGCTGGATGATCGCGCCGGCGCGCGCCGCCTCGTCCGCGGCCTTGCCCAGCGCCGCCTGCGCCTTCTCCGCCTCGCCCCGCTCGGCGAGCCGCTGGCCGGCGCGGATGTAGTTGCCGATCGCGGTCAGCGGCTGGTTCACCTCGTGCGCCAGCGCCGACACCATCTGCCCGAGCTCGCTCAGGCGCGAGACATGGATCAGCTCCGAGCGCAGCTCGCCGAGCCGGCGCTCGCGCTCCAGTCGCTCCGTCTCCAGCGAGCGGGCGAGGCGGGCATAGACCGAGATGGTCTCGAGCAGCAGCACGACGAGCACGAAGCTCGCCGCCAGGAGCCCGTAGATCCGGCCGGCATAGAAGCCGAGATCGAAGCGCCCGGCATTGAGCACCGCGCTCAGCGCCACGTCGCAGAGCCAGGCGCACAGCACCGCCATCAGCCAGACGTCGAGCACCGCATAGGGCCGCCGCGCGACGAGGACGAGGAGCGCGATGAGGCTCAGCGCCCAAACCGTCGCCACGACCAAGATCATCGCCGGGGTGTAGCCGTTGCCCTGCATGATGCGGGGGAGCGCCGCCTCGCCGGCGGTGGCGAGCGCGGCCAGCGCCGCGGCCAGCGCGGCCACGGCGGCG
>JASHTP010000014.1 GCA_030040495.1 Alphaproteobacteria bacterium | reverse complement strand
GGCGGCGACCAGCGCGGCGACCGCTTCCCAGGCGCTCGCCACCTCCTGCTCGAGGCGCCGATAGGGCCGCAGCTGCCAGAAACCAAGCGCGACCAGCACCGTCCAGAGCCCGCCGATCGCGTAGCCGAGCGCCCAGAGCGGCGCCGCGCCGCCAAGCGTGCCGATCGGCAGGCCGACGAGAAAGGCGACCGCGGTGTTGATGCCGAGCGAGGCGCCGCCCGGCCCGAGGGCGCGGATCAGGCCCGAGAGGATGCCGATCGCCGCCATGACCAGCGCGGCGAGCCACCAATGGCCGACGGCGAGCGCGCCCAGCAGCAGCAGGCACGGCCCGCCCAGCGCCTGGATCAGCATGGCGACGAGCCGGCTGCGATAGGGGCCGCCGACATCGACCATCGAGGTGGCGAGCGCGCCCAGCACCGCGGGATAGGCGAGGTCGCCGAGCCCGAAGCGCGGCAGCAGGGCGAGCGGCGCCACGGAGGCGATGGTGCCGCGCAGCGCCGTCGACAGCGCGATGCGATTGGGCCCGGTGTCGAGCCGCTCGCCGAGGGCTTTCAGGGTCGGCCACATGGCCCGCCCATCATAGCGGGCGCGCGTGTCGGTTCTGGAAATTCGACGGCGGGGCGGTAAGCTCCGGCCGGACGCATCCGCCGCGAGGTGACCGCCGCATCATGACCGAAGACGCCAACGACAGGGCCGGCCCGACCTCGCGCATCTTCTTCTCGCAGCGGCTCCGCCTGCATTACGTCGATTGGGGCAATGCCGCGGCGCCGCCGCTGCTGCTGCTGCATGGCGGGCAGGATCACTGCCGCAACTGGGACTGGGTCGCGGAAAGGCTGCGCCAGGACTGGCACGTCATCGCCCCCGATCTGCGCGGCCACGGCGACAGCCAATGGTCGCCCGACGGCAATTACAGCATGGCCGGGTATCTCTACGATCTCGCCCAGCTCATCCACCAGCAGCAGCTCGCGCCGCTCAGCCTCGTCGCCCATTCCTTGGGCGGCAACATCGCCCTGCGCTACGCCGGGATCTATCCCAAGAAGGTGCGGCGGCTCGTCGCCGTCGAGGGGCTCGGCCCCTCGCCCAAGATGCTCGCCGAGCGCGCCAAGCGCAGCATCGCCGATCGCATGCAGACATGGATCGAGGAGCAGCGCGGCCTCTCCGGCCGGCTGCCGCGGCGCTACGCCTCGATCGAGGAGGCGTTCAAGCGCATGCAGGAGGCGAACCGGCATCTCTCGCCCGAGCAGGCGCGCCATCTGACGCAGCACGGCGTCAACCAGAACGAGGACGGCACCTACAGCTGGAAGTTCGACAATTACGTCCGCGCCTGGCCGCCCTACGACATGACGGTGGGCGAGGTCGAGCAGCTCTGGTCGCGCATCGACTGCCCGACGCTCCTCGTCTACGGCAAGGAGAGCTGGGCGTCCAATCCGACGGAGGACGGCCGCATCCGGCATTTCGCGACGGCGCGGGTCGAGAGCTTCGAGAAGGCCGGGCATTGGGTGCATCACGACCGGCTCGACGGCTTCGTCGATCTCGTGCGCGACTTTCTCAGGGAGGGATGAGCGATGAAAGCGGCGGTGGTGGGGGAGAACGGCGTCGAGATCCGCGAGGTGAAGCGGCCGGAGCCGAAGCCGAACGAGGTGCTGGTGCGGGTGCGCGCGGCGGGGCTGAACCGCGCCGATCTCGCCGTCGCCGCCGGCCATCGCCACGGCGCGGCGGGCGGCGTCGGCACCATCGTCGGGCTCGAATGGGCGGGCGAGGTCGAAGCGGTGGGCGCCGAGGTCAAAGGGATCAGGGCTGGCGACCGCGTCATGGCCTCGGGCGGCGGCGGCTATGCCGAGTACGCGGTCTCAGACTGGGGCCGCGTCTCGCCGATCCCGGCCAACAATATGAGCTTTCCGCAGGCGGCGACCTTGCCGGTGGCGCTGCAGACCATGCACGACGCGCTCGTCACCAACGGCAGGCTCAAGGCCGGCGAGAGCGTGCTGATCCAGGGCGCGAGCTCCGGCGTGGGATTGATGGGGCTGCAGATCGCCCGGCTCGAGGGGGCGCGGCCGGTCATCGGCACCTCGACCAACGCGGCGCGCCGCGCACGGCTCGCCGAGTTCGGCGCCGACCTCGCGCTCGACAGCAAGGATCCGGCCTGGCCCGACGAGGTGGCGAAGGCGACCCAGGGCAAGGGCGTCGACCTCATCGTCGACCAGGTCTCGGCGAGCGTCGCCAACCAGAACATGAAGGCGGCGGCGATCCTCGGCCGCATCGTCAATGTCGGACGGCTCGGCGGCATGAAGGGCGAGTTCGACTTCGACCTGCATGCCTTGAAGCGCATCGACTATATCGGCGTCACCTTCCGCACCCGCTCGCTCGAGGAAGTGCGCGAGATCGTCCGCCGCATGCGCGCCGATCTCTGGCCGGCGGTCGAGGCCGGCACGCTGCACCTGCCGATCGACCGCACCTTTCCGCTCGACGAAGCCGCGCAGGCGCTGGCGCATATGCGCGCCAACGCCCATTTCGGCAAGCTCGTGCTGACGATGTGAGGCGGACCGCGCCCCGGCGGCGGCGCGCGCCCGCACAAAGGGGTTGCAATGTCGGCGCAATTGCCCGAAGGTGCGGACCAACTCTGTTCAGGCCGACGCCCGCGATCGACCCTCTCGATCCAGAGCATTCGCGCCTCCGGGATCGACACCCGACAGGCTCGCCCCGAGCCCCCATGGCATGGAGACGGATCTTGGCAATCGGCACGGTCAAGTGGTTCAACGCGCAAAAGGGCTATGGCTTCATCCAGCCGGAAGGCGGCGGCCCGGATGTGTTCGTGCACATCTCGGCGGTCGAGCGCGCCGGGATGGGTACGCTGCGGGAAGGACAGAGGATCTCCTACGAGGAGCAGCGCGACGCCAAGCGCGGCAAGTCCTCGGCGGAAAACCTCAAGGCGGTCTGACGTCTCGGCGCGGGCTTTCGGGCCGGCGCCGGGCCGCCAGAGAAGGGACAGCCGATGCCGTTCAAGCCCAACTACAATCAGCGGCGCTCGGAGCGCCGGCAGGCGCAGCAGAAGCGACACGAAGAGAAGCAGCAGCGCCGCGAGGAGAAGGCGGCGCAGCGCAAGGCGGCGCGCGGCGAAGAGCCGCCGACCGAGCCCGAGCCGGCGAACTCCTGAGCCTGGAGCCATCATGGCGCGCAAGAAGCAGCCCGTCGAGAACGGCTTCGTGCTGTTCGACGTGATCTACCAGGACGGCACGCGCAGCTCGAACCGCAAGATCGCGTCGGCCGAGCTCGACGTGATCGACGCCGACGTCTCGGCACGCGCCATCATCGAGGCGCAGGACCGCAAGATCGCCGAAATGTCGGGCCGGCCGCGCGCCCCGATCAAGTCGGTCACCCGCTCGGCCGCGCGCTGAGCCGGCGCAGCCGGCGGAAACGGAGCGGGGCGGCCGCAGCCGCCCCGTCCTTTCGGCTCAAGCGGCCTTGAGATTGACCGCCGAGGTCTTGCCCTGCCGGCCGCGCTCGAGATCGAAGCTGACCTTCTGGCCTTCACGCAGATTGCCGAGGCCGGCGCGCTCGACCGCCGAGATGTGGACGAACACGTCCTTCGCGCCGTCGTCCGGCTGAATGAAGCCATAGCCCTTCGTCGGGTTGAACCATTTGACTGTACCGGTGGACATCAGTCCCTCCATGAACGAAATGCCGCGGCGCGGATGCGCCACGGGTCAAAAGCCGGATTTGGATGGGACCGGGTCAAGCTCGGTAGAGCGGAACGGCAGGCCGACCCAAGGTCGATTGACACGCCTTAGATGAGGCCGCCGCGGGCG
The DNA here is from genome assembly GCA_030040495.1 of Alphaproteobacteria bacterium. Taxonomy (GTDB): domain Bacteria; phylum Pseudomonadota; class Alphaproteobacteria; order ATCC43930; family CGMCC-115725; genus DAHUYF01. The sequence goes on along the minus strand of JASHTP010000014.1, from coordinate 969 downwards.
ATGTCAAGAGCGGCGGGTGGCGCCGCCGCGGTCAGCCGCCCGACTCGCCCGCCAGCCGATCCAGCGCCTCGGAGCGATGGCCCTTCTGGTGGAAATAGTTGGCGCGATAAAAGGCGAGCACGAGATCGCGATAGACCGCCGGCTCGTAGCGGGCCGGATTGTCCGGGCCGATGCAGCTCGGCAGGCACTCGATGGTGCGCTCCGGGTTGGGGCTGTGGAAATAGGCGATGGAATAGCGGTCGCCGCCGCTGTCGTTGAGCACGCCATGGGGGGTCGAGAGGAAGCGGTCGTTCGACCAGCGCCGCATCATGTTGCCGAGATTGACCAGGAAGGTGCCGGGGATGAGCGGCGGCGCGAGCCACGCGCCCGAGGGCAGGCGCACGGCGAGGCCCGGCACCTCGTCGCGCGCCAGCACGGTCATGAAGCTGTTGTCGGTGTGCGGCGCCTGGCCGAAAAGATTGTCCTCGCTCCCCGCCTGCGGCGGGTAGTGCAGCAGGCGCAAGGTGATGTGCGCCTCGTCGGCGAAATAAGGCGCGAAATGGTCCGGCGGCATGCCGAGCGCCGCGGCGAATGGCGGCAGCATCCGGTCGCACAGCGCCTCCAGCGCCTGGAGATAGGCGATCACCTCGTCGCGGAATCCGGGCAAGGCATCCGGCCATTGGTTGCGGCCACGCAAAGGCTTGCCGGCGATCACGTCGGGATGGCCGGCGCTGCGGTCGTGGCTGACGAAGAAGCTCTCGTTCTGATTGGGCCGCGTCGCCTTGTGCACGGTGGAGGCGCCTTGCACCGAGGCGTCGATCGGGAGATAGCCGATATTGTTCTCGTTGAGGCGGAGCGCCAGCTTCCGCTCGAGCGGCAGCGCATGAAAGCGGCGCGCGGCGGCGAAGGCGCGCTCGACCAGCGCTTCGGGCACGCCGTGATTGCGGATATAGAAGAAGCCCACGGTCTCGCAGGCCTCGCGCACCGCGC
>JASHTP010000210.1 GCA_030040495.1 Alphaproteobacteria bacterium | reverse complement strand
TCCCGTCGGGATCGCCCGGGCTCAGAATTCGGCGTGCACGCGCAGGCCCAAGATGTCCACCGGCCCGCGCGCCGCGTCGTAGGCGGGATTGGCGATGTGCTGATAGTCGACGGTAACATTGATCGCCTCGGTGACCGATGCCTTGTAATAGGCTTCCACGACCTGTTCCAGCCCGGCATTGGGGAGCTGCCCGTCGCCGATGAGGACGCCGATCCCGCCGGCGGCGAAATAGTTGCGAGCGTCGTGCGAGATGTCGTTGACGACGCCCGCGAGGCCGACCGTGTCGTTGGGACGGCCCCAGCGGTTGCCCGCGAGCGAAACGCCCGCCGCGATCGACTGGTTGATGTCGGTGAAGTCAAAGGTCTCCTTATGGCCGTCATTGAGGCTGGCCCGGGCGAACGCCCCCAGGTCGGGCAGGATCTCCTGCTCCAAATTGAGCGCGGCGCCGGGACGCGAGCCGTAGCGCCGCACCAGAGAGACGTCCGGCGTCGTTCCGGTTTCCTGCGCGAGGCGCACGGCATCGTTATAGTTCGCCATCCGGCCGCGATTGTTGAAGAACAGGACCTTGACCTTTCCGGGATGCCCGAAGAGCTGGTGCCGCTCTTCCACCTCGGTGACGAGCTCGAACTGGCTGAAGGTCGGGTCCAAATTCACCTGATTGGGAACATTCGACAAGTCGAAGCCGCCGAAGCGAAGCGTCCACCAGGATTGCGTCCACTCCACGGCGGCGCCGTAGGTGTAGCCCCAGGCATTCGACGCGTAGTCGTAGGCGCCCGAATCGACGAGCGACCAATTGAGAAAATCCGACCGCGGATCGTGCGCATAGGAGTTCGTGTCGAAAATGTCGACGGCGGAGAACTTGCCGACGGTGACCGTCACATTGTCCGCCGGGCGCGTGCCGGCGAGCTGGTTTGCGCCGGGCTCGATCGTCTCCTCCGCCCCGCCCAGTCCCAGGGTATAGCGGCCGAAAGCGCGGTGAATTTCGTAGTAGGGATCATGCGCGCCGATCTTATAGGCCTCGGCGCTCGGAAATCCGGCGGCGCCCAGGGTGTTGCTCAGCCCGAAACCCTGATCCACCTCGGGGTTCACATAGAGTTCCATTTCTTTCGACAGGCGAACGCCGACGAAGAGCGTCGCATCGACCGTCTCGTCGCCGCCATTGTCGGAAGCGAGGCTGTTCGCTCCGCTGAAGGGCGAGCCGTACGCCGGGTGATACTGACCGACGACGGTCGTCTGCCCGTGGATGCCGAACCATTCGGGGGCGCTGCCTTCGGGCGGAGCCGTACTCCCTCCCGAAGCCGGAGCCGGGCCGGGCGGCGATGCCGCCGGCGGCGCCGTGCTGGTGTCGATTTGCGCGATCGCGGGCAGCACGGAACCCGACATCGACAAGGCGATCGCCGCCGCCAAGCGGCCCAGCCGTGAGTCCGCGCCGGGAGCAAGCAACCTCTTCTTTTTCATCGGGAATGTTCTCGTCGTGTTGTGGTCGTGCTGGTGATCGCAGCGGTACCAGCGCAGAGCCCTCGCGGCCATTTCTGGCAAGGAACCGTGACAGTAATAGGTCAAAAAGCGCGCCGGGCCATCAGGCTTGTGGACCGGCACGACCGGCCTGCCGGGTCGCCGCGGTGAGGTGAGCATCGCGGCTCCGTTCGGGTCAGCGGTGCGGGAGGGTCACGTCCGGTTCCCAGACGCAGGCGAGCCGGCCATCGGCGTCGCGTTGCCAACGGCAGACGAGCCGCCGCCGGCCCGGCGGCAGACGGTCAAGCGCGAGCAGGCGCACGAAATCGATCGTGACGTTGTCAGGCGGGGCAATGCCCGGCGCCGTAGCCGGGCGAAAATCGAGGATTGCGGCGGTCATCTCCGCGCCTCCTTTTATTCAGATCGGTTGCACCGACCCGGAAGGCGCGAGAGCGGGAGCGCGCTTAGGTCGAGCGCATCTCCGGAGCCTCTCGGATCTCCCGGGCAATGAGCCCGGCCGCGGTCACGGTCGCGCGGCGACTGTGGTCCTCGGACGGGGCGTTGCTAGGTCGCGGGTTCATGTGATCCCTTGGGCATCGTTGCACGGCACGCCGGCGCGAACGGCTCGGCGTCCGGCGCGCATCGGCCTATATACTCCCCGGTAGGATAGGATCAAGGGCAATTCGACGCGCGGCAAAGAAAAAAAGCGGCGCGCATGAAGCGCGCTTCGCCGAATCCTTCCCGCTCGGCCTGTGCCCGGCTTTCCCGGCTGGCTTCCCGGCCATTTTTAGGGCCCGGCAGGTTAGCGATCGGGAGGCTGCCTACGGACGGCGCCGGCGGGCGGGTTGGACAGCCGGCCGGACAGGCTCATATACTCCCCCATAGGATCCATCCGGTAGAGGATCGAGCGCCGATGACCCGCAACACGCAAGACAAAGAGAAGCAGAAGCTGCTCATCAGATTGCGGCGCATCCGAGGCCAGCTCGACGCGGTCGAACGCCGGATTCAAGAGGACGCAAATTGCGCCGCCATCCTGCAGCAGGCGACGGCGTGTCGCGGCGCTTTGGACGGATTCATCGCCGAAGTGGTCGAGGATCACATCTTGGAGCACATGATCGATCCGTCGCTGCCGCGCGACGACCCTCGCGCCCAGGCTGCGGAAGAGCTGGTCGAGATCGTGCATTCCTATCTGACCTGATCGGACGGCGCGCCTTGCCTGAACTTTGCCCCGATGCTGTCGCCGGCCTGTCGCGGCAAGCTGGCATGGTCGCGAGACCGCAGGGGAGAGGCTCATGTATCTCGGCAATGACGAGCCCACGGTCGAGGAGCTGCTGAGCGACGAAGCGACGCATCTGCTGCTGGCGCGCGACGGGCTCAGCCTTCAGGCGGTCCGCCTCCTGGTGCGCGACGCGCAGCGCCGGCTGCGCCAGCGCCGCGACGCCGAACGCGCCGCGTGACGGCGTTTAGGGATTATTCACCATGGGTTAGGGCCGCCTTAATCATCTTGCCGCATCATCCTAGCCGGACGAATTCGTCCAGGAGGTCAAGGATGTTTGCGGTCCTTGCCAAGCTCAGGCCGGCTGCCGCCAAGCCGGAAGCAGCGACGCCGGCGCCGGCCGCGCCCGCTCCAGTGCGCGAGCAGCAGCTTCGGCTGCTGCGCGCCTTCGCCGCGCCGGCGGGATCGGCCTTCGTCGCCCGTTTCACCGTGCTCAACCTCGTCGGCCTGGCGCTGGTGCTCGCCGGCTGGGCCGAAGGCCTGCTCTACCGGCCTTACGCGGCCGATCGCTCCGGCATGTGCTGGCTCATCACCGTGCTCTTCGGCTGGGGCCTCGTCGCGGTGCTGCGCCGCGACTGGCAGACCGTGCGCTGGGCCGGCAACGCGCTCGTCTATCTCGGCATGGTCGGCACCGTGCTCGGCCTCATCATCACGGTGGGCGAGCTCTCCGCCGACAAGGGCCAGAGCTTCGACGATTTCAAGCAGGTGGTGACCGCGATCTATGTCGGCTCGGCCACCGCGCTCTACACCAACCTGCTCGCCTGCGTGGGATATCTCTGGCTCGGCACCAACGCGCATCTGCTCGCGCGCCAGGAAGTCTAGCCCGATGTGGAGGGGGATGAATGTCTCGTTCCGGGACATGCTGTTCCTCCTCGTCTTCGCCTACCTGGTGGTCGGCGCGCTGGCGCTCGCCCATGTGCGCAAGAAGGAGCAGGACACCAAGGGCGCGACGCCGCCGGGCAGCGTCATCGTCGACATCCACTGGGACGACAAGGTCGACGCCGACGTCGATCTCTGGGTGGAGGCGCCGGGCGACGTGCCGGTCGGCTACTCCAACAAGTCCGGCCTGATCTTCAACCTGCTGCGCGACGATCTCGGCCATTCCGGCGATCCCCTGTCGATGAACTACGAGATCGCCTATGGCCGCGGGCTGTGGCCGGGCGAGTATGTCGTCAACGCGCATCTCTACCGCTCCGCCGACGGCCATTTCCCGGTGCCGGTGACCGCCCGGGTGTCGGTGCGCGGGGCCGACGGCGAGATCACCAACCTGCTGCGCTCGGAGGTGAACCTCGACTATGTCGGGCAGGAGACGACGATCTTCCGCTTCAAGCTCGACGACAAGGGGCATCTCGTGCCGGGCAGCGTCAACCGCCTGCACAAGGGGCTGCGCAGCGCCTGGATGCAGCAGAATGGCGGGGTGGAGAAATGACCTCCTTCGTCGTCGCCTTCGCCTCGCTGGCCCTGGTGCTCGGCATCTATGCCTTCGTCGGCCTGCCGCTCGGCGGCCGCCGGCGCCGCGCGCTGGTGAGCGGCTTCTTCGCGCTGCTGCTCGCCGGGCTGTTCTTCGGCTATTCCGACATGCTGGGCCGGCCGAAATCGACGCGGCTCGAAGTGCTGCGCAGCGGCGACAAGCAGGCAACCGTGCTCGGCTCCTACATCCGCGAGGGCAGCGGCATCTATCTCTGGCTGCTGCTGCCCGGCAGCTCCGAGCCGCGCTACTACGTCCTGCCCTGGGACGAGAAGACGGCGAGCAAGCTGCAGCAGGCGATCGAGGAGAACGCCAACCGGCATGGCGGCGGCATCGTCATGCAGCTGCCCTTCGAGCGCTCCTGGGACAAGCGCGAGCCGGTCTTCCACCCGCTGCCGCAGCCGAAGCTGCCCGACAAGCGCGGCGAGCCGCCGCCGGCGCAGCTCTACCAGGCGCCGGAGCAGGGGGCCTAGCGGCGGCCTCTCCCGCGGGGAGCGACCTACCCCATTGGCGTACTTCATTGACTCGAAATTCAGCCTACCCCAATGGGGTAGTCCGGCTCAGCCCTCGTAAGGCGGGCGGTGCCAGCCCCTGGGCGACAGCGTGAAGATCTCGCAGCCGTCCCGCGTCACCGCCACCGTGTGCTCGAACTGCGCCGAGAGCGAGCGGTCCTTGGTGACCGCGGTCCAGCCGTCGCTCAGGATCTTCACCTCCCAGCGCCCGGCATTGATCATCGGCTCGACGGTGAAGAACATGCCCTCGCGCAGCTCCGGCCCGTCCTCGGGCTTGCCGAAATGCAGGATCGACGGCGCGTCGTGGAAGATGCGGCCGATGCCGTGGCCGCAGAAATCGCGGACCACCGAGAAGCGCCGCTCCTCGGCGTAGGTCTGGATGGCGTGGCCGATGGCGCCGATGCGGACGCCCGGCCTGACCGCCTCGATGCCGCGCATCATCGCCTCCCAGGTGACGTCGACCAGGCGGCGCGCCTTCAGCGCCACCTTGTCGCCGAGGAGGAACATGCGGCTGGTGTCGCCGTGCCAGCCGTCGAGGATGACGGTGATGTCGATGTTGAGGATGTCGCCCTCGTCGAGCTTGCGCTCGCCCGGGATGCCGTGGCAGACGACATGGTTGATCGAGGTGCAGATCGAGCGCGGGAAGCCGCGATAGTTGAGCGGCGCCGGGATCGCGCCGTGATCGACGATGAAGCCGTGGCAGAGCCGGTCGAGGGCGTCGGTGGTGACGCCCGGCTTGACGTGCGGGGTGATGAAGTCGAGCACCTCGGCGGCGAGCCGCCCGGCCTTGCGCATGCCGTCGAAGTCGACGGCGCCGTGGATGCGGATGCGGCGCTCCTCGGCGTCGGCCTGCCGCGACCCCATCGCCGGGTTGGGCTCTGCGCTGGTGGTGCCTTTCTTCATCATTCCGTTCAAGCTCCGGCCGCGATCTCGAGCGGCGCCTCGATCTCTATAGACTCGGGGTTAACCCGGCAATAATAGCACAAGGCCTCGACCCCCGCCGCCAGCGCCCCTTGGAAGGCCCCGGCATAGGCGGGATCGATGTCCGCCGCGATGCGGAAGCGGGCGCAGTCGGCGCGCTGCACCACATAGAGCATCACCGCGCGGTGCCCGGCTGCCGCCATGGCGGCAAGCTCGCCCAGGTGCTTGGCGCCGCGGGCGGTGACGCTGTCGGGGAACTCGGCATCCTCGCCGCGCCGGAGATGGACGTTCTTGACCTCGAGGTAGCAGATGGGGTGCCCCGGCCGCTCCAGCAACAGGTCGATGCGGCTCGCCTGGCCGTAGGCGACCTCGCGGCGCTGGCGGGCGTAGCCGGCGAGCTCGGGGATGCAGCCGGCCGCGATCGCCTCGGCGG
>JASHTP010000209.1 GCA_030040495.1 Alphaproteobacteria bacterium | reverse complement strand
GGAACATTGCGCGCATGCTAGCACATTCGGACGGCGGCGGCCCCTGCGCCCGGCCATAGTGCCTCCGGGGCGAAGCCGGCTTCAAGGATGGCGAAACCCGGCGCGCTCACTATCTTTTGAGATGTCGCCCACCTGTCAGGAGGTATGCCATGACCGTGTCCGAGATCCTTCACCGCAAAGGCCGACAGGTTTCGACCGTGCGCTCGATCGATGCGGTCGAAGCGGCGATCGCCAAGCTCTACGACGAGCGCATCGGCGCGCTGGTCGTGGTCGACCGCTGGGGCAAGCTCGTCGGCATGTTCTCCGAGCGCGACGTCATCCACGCGCTGGCCCGGCACGGCGCCGCGGCGTTGGAATTCGAGGTGCACGAGCTGATGACGCCCGACGTCACCACCTGCACGCCCGAAGACCGCGTCGATGCGGTGATGGAGGTCATGACCGCGCACCGCGTGCGCCACCTGCCGGTGATGGAGAACGGCCAGCTCGTCGGCATCGTCAGCATGGGCGACCTGGTCAAGAACCGGCTCGACGAGAAGGAGCAGGAAGCCGCCGTGCTGCGCGACATCACCCGGGCGAGACGCTAGCCGCGCGGCGCCAGGCGCCGTCGCGGCAGCGCACGGCGGGCTCTCGCGGTTGCTCCCGCAACCGCTGCCGCCCGCGCGCGACGGCGCGAAGCGCCGCGCGGGGTTTCACGGGAAACATCGGCGGGGATACCGGGGCGGCCACGGTGCGCCGCGGTCGAGCGGAAAGCGCCGGGAGCGGCCTACGTCAGTGGTGTACTTCGATGAGATTTTTTTCACCCTACCCCACTGACGCAGTCGGTCGGCGCGGCGCCGCTTGTTCACGATGTCAAAGAGCACGACAGACGAGCCTACCACGGGGCTCGCCGACCGGCGGGTCGAACGGCTAAGCCCTTCTCCGGCCTCGGATTGTATGGGGCTTGTGTCGCCCGCCCCCGCCCCGCTATCCCCGCCGCGCCATGCGCGTCTCCGAGTTCGATTTCGAGCTGCCCCAGCGCCTCGTCGCCGCCCGGCCGATCGAGCCGCGCGACGCGGCGCGGCTGCTTGTCGTCGGCGCGGCGCTCGAGGACCGGCACATGCTGGACCTGCCGCGCCTCTTGCGGCGCGGCGACCTGCTGGTGGTGAACGACACGCGGGTAATCCCGGCGCGGCTCGTGGGCCGGCGCGGCGCGGCGCGGGTCGAGGTGACGCTGCATCGCGATCTCGGCGGCGGACGCTGGCGCGCCTTCGCCAAGGGCGCCAAGCGGCTGAAGCTCGGCGACCGGCTGGCGTTCGGCGAAGGCTTCGCCGCCGAGGTGGCGGAAAAGCACGCAGAGGGCGATATCACCCTGGCCTTCGCGCTCGAAGGCGAGGCGTTCCGCGCGGCGCTGGAACGCTTCGGCGCCATGCCGCTGCCGCCCTATATCAAGCGCGCCGGCGACGCGCGCGACCGCAGCGACTATCAGACGATCTTCGCCGCCAAGGAAGGCGCGGTGGCGGCGCCCACCGCCGGGCTGCATTTCACCGACCGGCTCCTGGCCGCGCTCGACGAGGCCGGGATCGGGCGGCTGGCGGTGACGCTCCATGTCGGCGCCGGCACCTTCCTGCCGGTCAAGGCCGAGGACACGCGCGGCCATCGCATGCACGGCGAATGGGGCTTCCTCGACGAGGAAGCGGCGCGGCGCATCGCCGCCACGCGCGCGCATGGCGGCCGCATCGTCGCCGTCGGCACCACCAGCCTCAGGCTGCTCGAAAGCGCCGCCGACGAGGCGGGCCGGGTCCAGCCTTTCGCCGGCGAGACCGCGCTCTTCATCACGCCCGGCTACCGCTTCCGCGCCGTCGATCTGCTGCTCACCAATTTCCACCTGCCGCGCTCGACCTTGTTCATGCTGGTCGCGGGTTTTGCCGGGCTCGAGCGCATGAAGCGCGCCTATGCCCATGCGGTCGAGCGCGGCTACCGCTTCTTTTCCTATGGCGACGCCAGCCTGCTATATCCCGAGCGATGACCGCCGACTTCGCCTTCAGCCTGCTGGCGCGCGACGGCGCGGCGCGCCGCGGCCGGATGGCGACGGCGCACGGCACGGTGGAGACGCCCGCCTTCATGCCGGTCGGCACCGCCGCCACGGTGAAGGCGATGCGGCCCGAGGAGGTCGCCGCCACCGGCGCCGAGATCATCCTCGCCAACACCTATCACCTGATGCTGCGGCCGGGGGCGGAGCGCATCGCCGAGCTGGGCGGGCTGCACCGCTTCATGAACTGGCCGCGCGCCATCCTGACCGACAGCGGCGGCTTCCAAGTGATGTCGCTGGCGAAGCTGCGCGAGATCGACGAGAGCGGCGTCACCTTCCGCTCGCATCTCGACGGCACGCGCTTCTCGCTCTCGCCCGAGCGCTCGATGGAGATCCAGCATCTTCTGGGATCCGACATCGCCATGGCGTTCGACGAATGCACGCCCTATCCCGCCGAGGAAGCGGCGGCGCGCGCCTCGATGGAGCTGTCCATGCGCTGGGCCGAGCGCTCGAGGCGCGCCTTCCGGCCGCGACCCGGCCATGCGCTCTTCGGCATCGTCCAGGGCAGCATCTATCCGGAGCTGAGATTGCGCTCGGCAGCGACGCTCGCCGAGACCGGCTTCGACGGCTACGCCGTGGGCGGGCTTGCCGTCGGCGAAGGGCAGGAGCAGATGTTCGCGGTGCTCGACGCGACGGTGCCGGCCTTGCCGGCGGACCGGCCGCGCTATCTCATGGGCGTCGGCAAGCCCGCGGACATCGTCGGCGCGGTCCGGCGCGGCATCGATCTCTTCGACTGCGTGCTGCCGACGCGCTCGGGACGCACGGCGCAGGCCTTCACCAGGGGCGGCACGGTCAATCTGCGCAACGCGCGTCACGCCGCCGACCCGCGCCCGCTCGACGCCGAGTGCGCTTGCGCCACCTGCACCCAATACGGCCGAGCCTATCTCCATCACCTCGTGCGCGCCGAGGAGATCCTGGCGCCGATGCTGTTGACCGCGCACAATCTCCGCTACTATGCCGACCTGATGGACGGGCTGCGCGGCGCGATCGCCGGCGGCAGGCTGGCGGATTTCGCCGCCGATTTCGCGGCCCGACAGGAGGAGGGCGACATCCCGCCGCGTTGAGCCCCTCATGGCAAAGCCTCGCCTGAAACAGCTCGGCCGCCCGTCGGCGCTGCCGCCATCGCCGGAAAAGGCGCTCATCGAGCGCGTGCCCAACCCGCAGCCGCGCGAGACCTATCTCGTGCGCTTCACCTGCCCGGAATTCACCGCGCTCTGCCCGATCACCGGACAGCCGGACTTCGCCCATCTCGTCATCGATTATGTGCCGCGGCGCTGGCTGGTCGAGAGCAAGTCGCTGAAGCTCTATCTCGGCGCCTTCCGCAACAGCAGCGGCTTCCACGAGGACTGCACGCTCAAGATCGCGCGCCGGCTGGTGACGCTGCTGGCGCCGCGCTGGCTCAGGATCGGCGGCTACTGGTACCCGCGCGGCGGCATGCCGATCGACGTCTTCTACCAGACCGGCGCGCCGCCGCGCGGCCTCTGGCTGCCCGACCAGGGCGTGGCGCCCTATCGCGGGCGGGGGTGAGGAAGACGAGGAGCGCTGCAGGTCGGCCCTGCGTCCTTCGACAGGCTCAGGATGAGGAGGAAGCGAGAATGGCATCTGCCAGAGGCCACAAAGAAACGTCCTCATCCTGAGCTTGTCGAAGGACGCGCGCTTTTGATGCAGCGGCGACCCTTGTTATGACCCTCGACATCAAAGCCGCCATTCGCGATCACGCTTTATCGCTCGGCTTCGACGCGGTGGGGTTCGCTGCGGCGCGGCTCGGCGGCGAGGCGCGCGCGCATCTCAGGGACTATCTCGCACGCGGCTATCACGGCGACATGGGCTGGCTCGCCGTGCGCGCCGACGAGCGCGCCGACCCGCAGGCGCTCTGGCCCGAGGCGAAGAGCGTCGTCGTGCTCGGCATGAACTACGCGCCCGAGGACGATCCGCTGGCGCCGTTGGCCCAACGCGAGCGCGGCGGCATCTCGGTCTATGCCAGGGGCCGCGACTATCACGATGTGATGAAGTCGCGGCTCAAGGCGCTGGCGCGCTTCATCGACGAGCGCTGGCCGGGCGCGCTCAAGCTCTTCGTCGACACCGCGCCGGTGATGGAGAAGCCGCTCGC
>JASHTP010000208.1 GCA_030040495.1 Alphaproteobacteria bacterium | reverse complement strand
CTGCCCCGATCCGCGGCCCATCCATTCGTCGCGGAGCGCGAAGGTGCTGGCGCGCGTCGGGTCGGCCGCGTCATAGCCCTCGACCATGCGCGTGACCGACCGCCGCAAATCGGCATAGCGCGGATCGCCGAAATGCCGGGCGAGGAATTCCGCCACCGGCAGATCGGTCTGCAGCAGGTTCAGCGCCCGGGCGAGCTGCGCCGCGTGCGGCGTTGCCCAGTCGTCGGGCGCGAGCACGCCGTCGGCGGCGCGCCAGCGCGTGCCGGCGGACGGCGAGAGCGACAGCCCGGCCTCGCGCATCAACGCGCGCGTCAGCGCCGCGGCGCCGTGCACGAACTCGGCGCCGCCCTCGGCGGGATAGCCGAATTCCGCGGCGGGCAGCGGATCGATCCGTCCGCCGCAGCGGTCCCGCGCCTCGAGGATGACTATTCTCCTGCCGGCGCGCGCCAGCTCGCGGGCGGCCATGAGCCCCGCGGCTCCGGCGCCGACGATCACGAAATCGCTTTGCTCGCGAGGACTCATCGATCACCGCCTGCCGGGCGCGACCGCGGCACCACGCCGCGACCGCCGCCATCGTCGCTTGCACCATAGCAGAGTTCGGCGCGGAGAAGCCGAACCGCGCGCAAGCCGGGACATGCCGCAGCTCATGCGGCCGACACGATCCTCCGGCCGAAGCCGACGAGGCTCCTGCCGCGCTATCCGGACATCACGGTCGAGATCATCATCGACCATGGCCCGACCGACATCGTCGCCGAGCGTTTCGACGCCGGCGTTCGCGGCGGCGAGCAGGCCGCGAAGGCGATGGTGGAGATGCCGGGCTCGCGTCGCGGCGCGCGGCTCAAGGGAGCCGGTGATTGCTCACATAGAGATCGTAAGGCGGCCCCGACCAGTTGGCGAAGGCGCCGGGCCCGTCGGCCTGAAGATCCTTGAGGTAGTCCACCCACATGGCCTCGATCTTGCGCTCGCCCTCCAGCGCGGCGAGCGCCCGGTGGATGTCGGCCGACGCCGACCTGAGATCGTCGGAGGGCTTGGCCGCCAGCTCGGCATCGAGGAGCGAGGCGGCGCGTCCGAGGTCGCGCGCCGCGTCGCCGAAATCGGCGCGCTCGCGATAGAGCTGGCCGCGCTGATAGAGCGCCTGCCAGAAGTCGGGATTGCGGCGGACGGCCTCGTTCAGATCGGCGAGCCCGCGATGGAGGTCCTGCTTGTCGAGATAGCCGGTGCCGCGGATGAGGAAGGCAAGCGCGAGACGCTCGTCGCCGCCCTCGCCCTTGTCGATGAAGGCGGTGCAGCCCTCGATCCGTTGCGCCGGCTCCTTCTTCGGATCGCAGTTCGCCGCGGCCGCAGCGGCCGCAGCGGCGGCGCCGCCGCCGGACGACGCGACGCCGCCGAGGCGGTCGGAGACGGCCTTCGCCCAGCGCTCGACGCCTTCCGAGGTGGCGTAGACGAAGCATTTGGGATCGCGCGATTTGCACGTGCCGAGCGCCGACTGCTCGGCGGCGGCGGTGGTGTCGTAGTTCCAGGACCAGTAGCAATAGGACGCGACCCCGTCGACGCCGGAAACGAACGCCCAGCCCTTGGTGAAGCTTCCCCGCCGCGAATTATATTCCGCGGTGCAGGCGCGATAGGCGAGGTCCTCCTCGGAGAGCTCGTAGACCCGCATCGAGGCGGCGGCGTGGCCGCCATTGTCGGCGATCGCCTTGGCCCAATCCGACAGGCCTTTCGAGGTCGAGAAGGTGAAGCAGTTGGGATAGTCCTTGGCGCAGCGCGCCCGCGCCGCCTCGATCGACTGTGCCGCGAACTGCTCGCCCCAATGCCAGTAGCAGGTCGAGTCCTGACCGTTCCAGCCGGAGACGAAGGCCCATTGGCCGGAAAGGCCGGTGCGCTTGTCGTTGTGGGAATCGGCGCAGGCATTGTACGCCACCTGCGCCTGCGGCAGCGGCGCCACATCCATGTCGCAGCCGGAAGCGCAGAGCGCCGCCCAGAGCCCCATCGCCGCACGAAGCGAGATCTTCATCGCGCTCTCCCCTTGCCGGCGGCGACGATCCGCGGCCGGTGCCGGCGGTCAGCCTCTTTCCAGCTCCGTCGCCAGGGCGTCGAGGTTCAGGTTCGCCTGCTTGAAGGCGCGGAACAAGGCCGCCAGCTCGCCATAGGCGATGGTCTTGGCGACGATCCGCTCGCGACGGAAGAAATCGAAATGGGCGGTGAAATATTGCGTGTTGGCGAGAAACTCCGCCGGCGGCGCGTAGCCGCGCCGCAGCGCGTCCTCGTCCGGCAGCATGCCGCCATTCGCCGCCTGCGTCTTGGAGACCGGCATCATCGTCACGTCGACCGCGAGATTGGCGAGCTGAAGCTGGTCGCCCCGGGCCTCGAAGCGAAACGCCTTGAAGGCGAAGCGGACCAGCATGTCGGCGGTGACGTCCACGGTCTTGGGCACATAGCCGTCCGGGAATTTGTAGCCCCGCGTCCAGTCATTCCAGCCGAACACGAAGTCGCCGAGGAAGTGATCGGTCAGCGCCAGGGTGCGGCCGACATCGCTGTTCGCGTAGAGCGCGGGGTTGTCGCCGAAGATGAGCACCTTCGCGCCCATCGAGACGCCGACCAGCGTGTTCTTGTCCCGCGCGATCTCGCGGCACAGCGCCGCCGCGTCCCACGGCAGGACCTTCATGAAGTAGACGAGGCGATCGTCCACCACCAGCGCGTCGTAGCGCCCGTCAAACCTCACCGACGCGGGCCGCCCGAGCCCGTCGGCGGCGTCCTCCAGCATCACGCCGCCGCCGACGCTGCCGTCATGGGCGACGATCGCGGCGGCGGATTGCGGCGTGCTCGGCGTGTAGGTGGCGGCGGCCTGCACCGGCGGCGCCGGCGAGCCGCTGAAGAACGAATTGCCGATGCCGGTGCCCGTGAAGTTCCCGTCATCATTGGCATAGGTCCGCGACCCGTCGAAGCGCGACACCTTGGTCAAGAGCCCGTCGATGTCGACATGGGCGGCCACCACGTGATCGGCCGGACCCGAGCGGGCAATGCCGAGATGGCTCTCGGTGGCGCTGGCGACGACATTGCCGGCGACGATCGCCGATTGCGCCCGGGCCAGGATCTCGTCGCGCTGATGGCCGCCGGCCTTCACCGCGGGATCGTCGAGCAGCGTCGTCGTGGTGGTGATGATCTTGTCGAGGTCGGCGGCGGCCTTGGTCGCCTGGGTCTTCTGCTCCGGCGTCGCCGCCGGCGATTGCGCCGCCTGCTCGATCTTTTCCTTCTCCTGCCTCAACTGCTCGCAGCGCTGCTTGAATTTCGCCGCGAGATCGTCGAGCGACTGCGCCGCCGCCGCGCGGCCGAACAGGCACGTCGCCAGCG
>JASHTP010000207.1 GCA_030040495.1 Alphaproteobacteria bacterium | reverse complement strand
TCTTTAAATGTTCTAAGCGGTCTATTCTTTGGTCTCGGGAAAAGATGCCAGACGGCCTGTAAGCCGGGTTCTGTCCCCGCCCGAAGGCGGGGGATGACCATTCCTCTGGGACGTCCGTCGCCGGACGCCTCGCGCGACCGACCCGGATGGCGGGGCGGAAATGCCCGCGGCCTTGCGGCCTGCCATCCCTACTTGGTCTTGCTCCCGGTGGGGTTTGCCCTGCCGCCGCCGTTGCCGGCGGCGCGGTGCGCTCTTACCGCACCATTTCACCCTTGCCGCCCGGAAATCCGGGTTTGGCGGTGTGTTTCTGTGGCACTTTCCCTGGGGTCGCCCCCGCCGGGCGTTACCCGGCACCGCATTTCCGTGGAGCCCGGACTTTCCTCTCCCCGCCGGAGCGGAGAGCGGCCATCCGGCCGTCTGGCAAGGCAGAATAAGGGGAGCCGCGGCGCGGAAGTCAAACGCCGATCGCCTTCAATGCGCCGCGAGAAACTCGATCACCGCTTCGTTGAAGGCGCTCGGCTGCTCGATGTTCATCGTGTGTCCGGCGCCTTCGATCATCACCTGCCGCGCCTTCGGCAGATGCTGCAGCATCGCGTCGGCGATGGCGTGGAAGTAGGCGCCGCTCAGCGCGCCGTTGATCAGCAGCGTCGGCGTCTTGATCGCGCTCATCGCCGCGGGCGAGAAGGGGTCGCGGCGCTCCCGCGCCTGGCCGATCAGCGTGTAGGCGTTGTCGCGCATCATGGCCCTGCCGATTTCGGGAACCCTGTCCCAGCCGCCGGGGCCGTTGATGGTCTCGCAAAAGTGGCGCAGCGCGCCGTCGATGTCGCCTCGCTTGACCAGCTCGGCGCAATCGCCGACGAGCGTCGCGGGGCGGCTCGCGGGCGTTCCGCCGCCGACGGGACTTTCGATGAGTCCCCCTCCCGGATCGGCCAAGATCAGCGCGCGCAGCAGCTGCGGAGCTTGTCGCGCCACGCCGAAGGCGACATAGCCGCCGCGCGAGTGCCCGAGAAGATGGACCCTCCCCGCGTCGAGAGCCGAGATGAAGGCGACCATGTCGGCAATGTGCTCCGCCGCCATGTCGCCGCCGCCGCTTCCGTCCCACCGGGCGGGATAGTAGTAGCGAAGGCTCGGGGCGATGGCGCGATGGGTCTTGCCGAGCGCCGCCAATTGCAACGCCCAATAGCGGCAGTCGCACAGGGTCCCGTGGACCAGGATCACCGGGACGCCTTTGCCCGCTTCGACATAGGTCATGTCGTAGCCGTTGACGCGAAGCTGCGGCATCGATGCGGCTCCCCTTCCGGGACAATCCCCTTATCACGAGCGCGGCAGGATAGGATGCGGGCGCGCGCGGTCAACCGGACGCGACGAGGCCGGCGAGCGTCGCGACTCTGAGCCGCGTCTCGTCGTCGAGCGTTCCATCGCAGCAGGACGGCCGGAAGTGGCGCTGGAAGGCGACAATCACGCGCCGCGTCGCCTCGTCGAGCACGCCGCTCTCGGGCGTCTCGTAGCCGATCGCGGCGAGCTGCCGCTGGACCGCGCCGACCGGCTGCGGCGGCGGCGCGCTCTCGGGCCAGTCCGGCCAGAGGCCGATCCCGGCTTTTGCCAGGCGCTGCCAGTCGAAGCGCTCGCCGGGATCGGTCTTGCGCTGTGGCGCCACGTCGGAATGGCCGAGCACCTGGCGCGGCGGGATCGGATGGCGCGCCAGGATGTCGCGGCAGAGCGCCTCCAGCGCCGCCATCTGCGCCTCGGGAAAATCGCGATAGCCGAACTCGTGGCCGGGATTGACCAGCTCGACGCCGATCGAGCGGTCGTTGATGTCGCGCCGCCCCGCCCAGGCGGAGACGCCGGCATGCCAGGCGCGCCCCTCTTCCGGCACCAGACGCCAGACTGTGCCGTCCTCCTCGACGACGTAGTGCGCGCTCACCTGCGCTTCCGGCGAGCACAGCCGCTCCAGCGCCGCCGCCGCGCTCGGCATGCCGGTGTAATGCAGGATGAGCATGTCGATGGCGACGCCCGCGGGGCGCGGTCCGTGGTTGGGCGAGGGGCGGTCGCGCGGCTGCATGCACCGATCCTAGAACAGGTAATAGGCGACGAGATAGAGCGCGCAGCCGACGCAGGCGCCGACCAGGGTGCCGTTCATGCGGATATATTGCAGGTCGCTGCCGATGGCGAGCTCGAGGCGGCGCGTCACGGTGCGCGCGTCCCAGCCGCGCACCACCTCGGCGATGAGCGCGCCGATCTGGCCGCGCCACGGCACCACCGCCAGCGCCGCGTGCTCGATCGCGCCGTCGAGCCGGGTCTGCATCTCGCCGTCGCGGGCGAGCGTCTGGCCGAGACTGAGGATGGCGGTGCGCGTCGCCTCGCGCGTGCGCGAGACGGGCACGGCGAGATCGGCGAGGAAAATGCGCCGGAGCTCGTCCCAGATGTTGCCGAGCCAAGCCTGCATCTCGGGATGCTCGATCAGCCGGTTCTTCGCCTCGTCGAAGCGCCGCCGCCGCTCGGGCGAGACGACGAGGCTCGCCGCCAGCCCCTCGATCGCGCCGCGGAAGCGCTCGCGCGCGGCGCTGTCGGGCTGGCGCAGCTCGGCCAGCACCTCCTCGATCCCTTCGATCAGCGCCGTCGCCATGCGCCGGTTCACCGTCTTCGGCACCCACCAGCGGCTGCGCTCCTCGACGATGGTGTAGATGCGCTCGGCGTTGGCGGCGAGCGTCGCCTGCGCCGCGTCGAGCGCGCGCTCGAAGAGGGCGTCGTATTGAGGGCTCGCGGTGAAAAGCGTGATCAGCCGCCCCGTCACCGGCGCGAGATCGAGCTCCTTCAGCTGCTCGCCCAACGAGCGCGCGACGAAGTCCCTGACCGCGGGATCGCCGAGCGAGCGCACGACGTAGGGCAGCGCCTCGCTGACGCCGTCGGCGGCGCGCCGCGCATTCTCCGGCCGCGCCAGCCAGTCGGCGAGTCGCCGCGCCGGCGCCAGCGCGCGCAGCCGCGCGGCGATGATCTCGGGGGCGAGGAAGTTGCGCTCGACGAACTCGCCGAGCCCGTCGCCGATGCGGTCCTTGCCGCGCGGGATGATGGCGGTGTGGGGGATCGGCAATCCCAGCGGGTGGCGGAAGAGTGCCGTCACCGCGAACCAGTCGGCGAGTCCGCCGACCACCGCCGCTTCGGCACCGGCGCGCAGCAACAGCAGCCAGAAGCCCGGCGCCGGCGCGAGCCGTGTGGCGAAGAACGCCGCCGCCGCCGCCGCGAGCAGACCGGTCGCCAGCAGCCGGTTGCGCCGGAGCGTGCGGCGCTGGCGCTCGAGCGTCGCGGTGGGCGCGAGATCGGGAGGCTCGTTCATGTCGGGCGCGATGATAGCGGGGCGGGCTTCGCCGGTTGAAGCCGACGCCGCCAGGGCCTATAGGCCTGCCGATGGAACAGCAAGCGCCGAGTGCCGGCGACGAGGTGTGCCCGCGCTGCGGCAAGCCTGCGCCGCTCTGCGTCTGCGCCGGAATCGCGCCGCTCGACAACCGCGTCGAGCTGCTGATCCTGCAGCATCCGCAGGAGCAGGACGTGGCGCTCGGCACGGCACGGCTTGCGGTGCTGCATCTGAAGCGCGCGAGCCTCAGGATCGGCCTGTCCTGGCCGAGCCTCGCCAAGCTCCTCGGCCGCAGCGTCGATCCCCGGCACTGGGCGGTGCTCTATCTCGGCTCGACGCGGCCGGCCGAACTCGCGCCCGGGCGCGAGATCGTGCTGCTCGACCGCAAGGGCGCGGCGCTTCCGGACCAGGAGGCGGCGCTCGCCGAGATCGAGGGCGTCATCCTGCTCGACGGCAGCTGGAGCCAGGCGAAGGCGCTGTGGTGGCGCAATCCCTGGATGCTGAAATGCCGGCGCGTCGCGCTGGCGCCGCGCCATCCCTCGCGCTACGGCAAGCTCAGGCGCGAGCCGCGCCGCGAGGGGCTGGCGACGATCGAGGCCGCGGCGCTGCTGCTGAGCCGGCTCGAGGCGAGGCCCGAGATCGAGCGCGCGCTCCTCGCCGGCTTCGACAGGCTGCTCGAGCGCTACCGCGCCGAGCGGCGTGCCACGTCTCAGCCGGCGAGCGCCTCGAGCAGCGGGCCGAGCTCGCCTTCATAGTCGCGCCAGCGCCCGACCGAGCTCGGATAGATCGGCTGGCGCACCTGCGCCGCGCTCGCCGTGCGCACCGCGCGCTCGGTGCGGTGGAAGCCGAGGCACGCTTCGTCCCAGTCGAGGCCGCAATAGGCGATCATGCGACGCGCCTCGCCGGCGAGATCGGCGACGAGATCCTCGTAGCGGATCTCGAGCATCGCGCCCGCGGGCAGCACGCGGCGCCAATGCGCCATCAGCGCGTCATAGGCGCGGTAATAGCGGCCGAGCTCGGCGAGATCGTAGGCGAAGGGCTGACCGGCGGTGAAGAGGGTCGCGTAGCACGACCAGCAGGTGTCGACGGGATCGCGCCGGACATGGATGAGGCGCGCGCCGGGCAGCGCCAGATGGATGAGGCCGGCGAGGAGGAAGTTCGCCGGCAGCTTGTCGGTGATGCGCCGCACCTCGGGCGCGTGGGCGCGGAGCCGGTCGAGATAGCGCGTGCCGAGATTGTGCAGCGCCGCGCCCGCCATCGTCGCGACGTCCTCGGGAAATGCGCCGCCCTCGCTCGCCAGCGCGGTGAAGTCGGTAAGCTCGCCGGCGCCGAAGATCTCGGGATGGCTCGCCAGGATCTGCTCGACCAGGCTGGTGCCCGAGCGTGGCATGCCGACGATGAAGACCGGCACCTCCGACGCCGCGCCGAGCCCGGCCTTGGCGCGCATCAGCTCCGGCGTGAAGAGATCGCCGATGCGCGCAAGGAGGCCGAGCGTCGCGGCTTCGTCATAGGCGGTCTCGGCGCGCTTCAGCGCGTTCCCCTGCCGCAGATGCCGGAACGACGCGGCGCGCGCGCCGAGGTCGGCCTGCGCCTTGGCGAGGGCGAAATGCAGCTCGATCCGGTCCTGCGGCGGCAGCGCCGCCTCGTGCCGCGCCAGCGCCGCGAGCGCGTCGAGCTGCGGGTCGCCGGCGGCGAAGCGCTTCACCTCGGCCAGGTTCAGGTGAAACCCGGCGCGCTCGGGGGCCAGCTCGACGGCGCGCTCGAAGGCGCGCCGCGCCTCGTCGAGGCGGCCAAGCTCGCGCAAGGCGGTGCCGAGATTGCTCGCGGCGGCGGCGTTGTCGGGCCGCGCGGCGAGCGCCGCCTCGTATTCGGCGATCGCCTCGGCGTGGCGGTCGAGCGCGTGCAGCGAGTTGGCGAGGTTGTTGTGGGCGGCGGCGAAGCCGGGCTTTTGCGCCAGCGCCTGGCGGTAGCGCTCGATCGCCGCCTCGTGCCGGCCAAGCGATTGCAGCGCGTTGCCGAAATCGTTGAGCGCCTCGGCGTCGTGCGGCCTGAGCGCCAGCGCCCGGCCGTACTCGACGATGGCTTCTTCGTCGCGCCCCAGTCGATGCAGCGCCTTGCCGCGGTTGACGTGGAAGTCGGCCGCGCCGCCGCCGAGCGCCAGCGCCTGGGCGTAATGCGCGCTCGCCTCCTCGTGCCGGCCCAGCGCCTGCAGCGCCGTGCCGAGATTGTTATGCGCCTCGGCGAAGCCGGGCTCGAGCGCCAGCGCGCGCTCGTGCCAGTCGAGCGCTTCGGCCGGGCGGCCGAGCGCCTGCAGCGCCGAGCCTTTGGCCGAAAGCGCCGCGGCCGAGCCGCCGTCCAGCGCCAGCGCGCGGTCGAAGCGCAGGAGCGCCTCCTCGGCGCGTCCCAGCGCCAGCAGGGCATTGCCGAGCTCGTAATGCGCCGCGGCGAGGTCGGGGGCGAGCGCCAGCGCGCGCTCGATCGGTGCGATCGCCTGCTCGGGCTGTCCCATCGCCTGCAGCACGCTGCCGAGGCTCAGATGCGCCGTCGGCTCGTCGGGACGCAGCGCGAGCACGTGGCGCAGCAGGCTCGCCGCCTCGCCCGGCCGCTCCTGCCGCGCGCGGATGAGGGCGAGGTTGTGCAGCGCGCCGACATGGCGGGGATCGAGTTCGAGCACCGCCTCGTAGAGTGCCGCGGCCTGGTCGAGCCGTCCCTGGCGCTGCAACGAAACGCCGCCGGCGAACCCCTGTGCCGCCGACATCAGTCGCGGCGCGGCATCGGACGAGGTCAAGGGCGGCCCCGTCACTCGCTGGTCAGCGCGTCGCGCAGCGCGCGCGGGTCGAATTCGGCGACGATCCCGCCGTCGTTGCGGCTGACATGGAGATCGAGCCGGGAGAAGGCGAGCAGCGCGTCTTCGCTGAGCCCGCCGCTGCCATCCTCGCCCGACGCCGCCATCCGCGCCAGCGACGGGCTCGCCGCCAGCAGGCGGTAGAGCGCCGTCACCCGCATATAGAGGTTGAGCGTCACCGGCACGCTGGTGCCGAGCTCCTCGGCGAAGAGGTCGAGCAACTCGCGCATGTCGATCGGCGAGGCTTCCTCCTCTTCCTCTTCCGCCTCTGCTTCCCCCTCCTCGTCGGGCGGGACCTCGAGATCGGCGACGCGCTGCAGATATTCCGAGAACAGGAAGATGGCGGAGCCCAGCAGATCGGGCTCGACCGGGGGCACGCGCGGCGGCGTCGCGTCGGGAGTGAAATCGTCCATGGTTGCGCTCCTTGCCGGCGGCGCGGCGGTGTCGCGTCCGGCATCGACATTCGCCCGCGGCTGTGAGTTACTGAACTCCCGGCGCGGCGGACGGTGAGGCTCATGAACGGTGATCTCGGCGGCAAAATCAAGGCCCTGGTCTTCGACGTCTTCGGCACGGTCGTCGACTGGCGCGGCAGCCTCATCCGCGAGGTCGAGGGCTTGAGCCGCGCCAAGGGCGTGGCGCTCGACGCGGCGCGCTTTGCCGATGATTGGCGCGCGGGTTACCGGCCGGCAATGCAGCGCGTGCGTTCGGGCGAGCTGCCCTGGACGCGGATCGACGATCTCCATCGCATGATCCTCGACGGGCTGCTCACCAAGCACGGCATCGCCGGGCTGAGCGAGGCGGAGAAGGTCGGGCTCAACCGGGCCTGGCATCGGCTCGCGCCCTGGCCGGATGCGGTCGAAGGCCTGACCCGTCTCAAGCGCCGCTTCATCATCGGCACCTTGTCGAACGGCAATGTCGGGCTGCTCGTCGACATGGCGAAGCATGCGGGGCTGCCGTGGGACGTGGTGCTCTCGGCCGAGCTTGCGCATCATTACAAGCCCGACCCCGAGGCCTACCGGATGCCGCCGGACATCCTCGGCCTGGCGCCGTCGCAGGTCATGCTGGTGGCGGCGCATCCCGACGATCTCGCCGCCGCGGCGCGCGAGGGGCTCAAGACCGGCTATGTGCCGCGGCCGCTGGAGCATGGCCCCGGCGGCAAGCCCCACGACATAACGGGCCGGAGCTTCGATGTGGTCGCCGGCGATTTCAACGAGCTTGCGGCGCGGCTGGGGGCGTGAGCCCGGGCGGGGGCTAGCAAAAGCCGGGTCCTCGGTGCTAGGAGCCCCGCCATGAGCGATGGCACGGCGCGCGGCTGGCAGTTCTGGATCGATCGCGGCGGCACCTTCACCGACGTGGTGGCGCGGCGCCCGGACGGCACCCTCGTCACCCACAAGCTGCTCTCCGACAATCCCGAGCGCTACGCCGACGCGGCGGTGCAGGGCATCCGCGACCTGCTCGGCCTCGCGCCCGGCGCGCCCATCCCCGGCGCCGCCATCGAGGCGGTGAAGATGGGCACCACGGTCGCCACCAACGCGCTCTTGGAGCGCAAGGGCGAGCGTACCGTGCTGGTCATCACCAAGGGCTTCGGCGACGCGCTGCGCATCGGCTACCAGAACCGGCCGAAGCTCTTCGACCGCCGCATCGTGCTGCCGGAGCTGCTCTATGAGCGCGTCGTCGAGGCCGGCGAGCGCGTCACCGCCGAAGGCGAGGTGCTGGAGCCGCTCGATCTCTCGCGGCTCGAGGCCGATCTCGCCGCCGCTTTCGCCGCGGGCATCCGCTCGGCGGCGATCGTCTTCCTGCACGGATACCGATTTCCCGCGCATGAGCGCCGCGCCGCCGAGCTCGCCCGCGCGCTCGGCTTCACCCAGGTCTCGGTCGGCCATCAGGTGAGCCCGCTGATGAAGCTGGTGAGCCGCGGCGACACCACCGTGGTCGATGCCTATCTCTCGCCGATCCTGCGCCGCTATGTCGACCGCGTCGCCTTCGAGCTCGGCGGCACGCGCCTGCTCTTCATGCAGTCGAACGGCGGCCTCACCGATGCGCGGCGCTTCCAGGGCAAGGACGCGATCCTCTCCGGCCCCGCCGGCGGCATCGTCGGCGCGGTGCGCACCGCCGAGATGGGCGGCTTCGACAAGATCATCGGCTTCGACATGGGCGGCACCTCTACCGACGTGTCGCACTACGCCGGCGAGTACGAGCGCAGCTTCGAGACCGTCGTCGCCGGCGTGCGCATGCGCGCGCCGATGATGCACATCCACACCGTGGCGGCCGGCGGCGGCTCGATCTGCAGCTTCGACGGCGCGCGCTTCCGCGTCGGGCCGGAATCGGCGGGCGCCAATCCCGGCCCGGCCTGCTATCGCCGCGGCGGGCCGCTGACGGTGACCGACTGCAACGTCATGCTGGGCAAGCTGCAGCCGCGCTTCTTCCCGCGCGTCTTCGGCCGCGGCGGCGACGAGCCGCTCGACGCCGCGACGGTCGAGCGCAAATTCGCCGAGCTCGCCGACGAGATCGCGCGCGCCACCGGCACGCGGCGTTCGCCGGCGGCGGTGGCGGAAGGCTTCCTCAGGATCGCCGTCGAGAACATGGCGAACGCGATCAAGCAGATCTCGATCCAGCGCGGCTACGACGTGACCGAATACACGCTCTGCTGCTTCGGCGGCGCCGGCGGGCAGCATGCCTGCCTCGTCGCCGACGCGCTCGGCATGAAGCGCGTCTACATCCATCCCTTTGCCGGCGTGCTCTCGGCCTATGGCATGGGCCTCGCCGATCTCCGCACTCTGCGCGAGCAGGCGGTCGAGACGCGGCTCGCCGAGCCGGCGATGGCCGGGTTCGCCGTCGTGCTCGACCGGCTTGCCGAAGACGGCGAGGCCGAGATGCGCGCCCAAGGGATCGCGCCGGCGCAGATCGAGGTGCTGCGCAAGGCGCATGTGAAGTACGAAGGCACCGACACGCCGCTGGTCGTTTCCTATGGCAGCGTCGCCGAGATCGCGGCGGGCTTCGCCGCGGCGCACCGGCAGCGCTACGGCTTCACCATGCCGGAGAAGCCGCTCATCGTCGAAGCGGTCGCGGTCGAGGTGGTGGGTGCCACCGACGCCGCCGCCGATCCGGTCTTCCCCGTGCCGGAGCGCCCGGGCGAGCCGGCGCCGCTCGCCCGGGTGACGATCCACACCGACGGCACGGCGCACGAGGCGCCGGTCTTCGACCGCGACGCGCTGACGCCGGGCCAGCGCGTCGCCGGCCCCGCGATCATCCGCGAGGCCACCGCCACCACCATCGTCGAGCCCGGCTGGCAGGCGGTGCTCGACCGCAGGCGCTATCTCGTGCTCGAGCGGGTGACGCCGCTGCCGAGCCGCGTCGCCATCGGCACCAGCGTCGATCCCGTCATGCTCGAGGTCTTCAACAACCTCTTCATGGCGATCGCCGAGCAGATGGGCGTGGCGCTGCAGAACACCGCCTATTCCGTCAACATCAAGGAGCGGCTCGACTTCTCCTGCGCGCTCTTCGACCGCGAGGGCTCGCTCATCGCCAACGCGCCGCACATGCCGGTGCATCTGGGCTCGATGGGCGAGAGCGTGCAGACGGTGATCCGCGCCCGCGGCCATCGCGCCGACGGCCGCGGCATGCGGCCGGGCGACGTCTATGTGCTGAACGCGCCCTACAATGGCGGCACGCACTTGCCCGACGTCACCGTCATCACTCCGGTCTTCGCCGAGGCGGACCGCGCCGGCAGCGGCGAGGTGCTGTTCTACGTCGCCTCGCGCGGCCACCAGGCGGATATCGGCGGCATCACGCCGGGCTCGATGCCGCCCTCGAGCCGCAGCGTCGAGGAAGAGGGCGTGCTCATCGACAATTTCCTGCTCGTTGATGCCGGCCGCTTCCGCGAGCGCGAGATGGTGGCGCTGCTCTCCTCCGGCCGCTATCCCTCGCGCAACCCGGCGCAGAACATCGCCGACCTCAAGGCGCAGATCGCCGCCTGCGAGAAGGGCGTGCAGGAGCTGCACCGCATGGTGCGGCATTTCGGCCTCGCCTCGGTCGAGGCCTATATGCGGCACGTGCAGGACAATGCCGAAGAGGCGGTGCGCCGCGTGCTCGGCGTGCTCAAAGACGGCGACTTCGCCTACGCGATGGACGACGGTGCCGTCATCAAGGTGCGCATCGCCATCGACCGCGCGGCGCGGCGCGCCGCCATCGACTTCACCGGCTCGAGCCCGCAGCTCCCGACCAACTTCAACGCGCCCGCGGCGGTGTGCAAGGCGGCGGTGCTCTACGTCTTCCGCACGCTGGTCGAGGACGAGATTCCGATGAATGGCGGCTGCCTCAAGCCGCTCGAGCTGGTCATTCCGGCGGGCTCGATGCTCAATCCGCGCTATCCCGCCGCCGTCGTCGCCGGCAATGTCGAGACTTCGCAATGCATCACCGACGCGCTCTACGGCGCGCTCGGCGTGATGGCGGCGGCGCAGGGGACGATGAACAATTTCACCTTCGGCAACGAGCGCTACCAGTATTACGAGACCATCTGCGGCGGCTCCGGCGCCGGCCCGGATTTCGACGGCACCGACGCCGTCCACACCCACATGACGAATTCGCGCCTCACCGATCCCGAGGTGCTGGAATGGCGCTTTCCCGTGCTGCTCGAGAGCTTCGCCATCCGCCGCGGCTCCGGCGGCGCCGGGCGGCATCGCGGCGGCGACGGCGTCGTGCGCCGAATCCGCTTCCGCGAAGCCA
>JASHTP010000206.1 GCA_030040495.1 Alphaproteobacteria bacterium | reverse complement strand
GTCCGCCACCGTCTCCACCAGCAGCACCGCGCCGGGCGGCAGCTGGCCCATCGTGCCGATGACCTCGGGATGGCCGGCATGGCCGATGAGCAGGATGCGGCGGCCCTGGGCGAAATGGTGCTCGGTCTCGCGATGCACCTTGCTCACCAGCGGGCAGGTGGCGTCGACATAGACGAGACGGCGGCGCTCGGCCTCGGCCGGCACCGCCTTGGGCACGCCATGAGCCGAGAACACCACCGGCGCGCCGGCGGGAACCTCGTCGAGCTCCTCGACGAAGACCGCGCCCTTCTGCTCCAGCGCCTCGACGACGAAGCGGTTGTGGACGATCTCGTGGCGGACATAGACCGGCGCGCCGAAATGGTCGAGGCTGCGCTCGACGATCTGCACCGCGCGCTCGACCCCGGCGCAGAAGCCGCGCGGGCCGGCGAGCAGAATGGTCAGCGGCGCTTTGCCCATCCTCGTTCCCTTGCATGGCCGACGGGGCGCGGAGTCCCGCGACCGGGAGCCCTTGTGCGGCGCTCGACGGTCGAATAGAGTTCAGCGCGTTTCGGGCCTGTGGCGGCCATCCGGCGTCGACGGCGGGAAGTTAGTACAGTGCACAAGCGGGGGGAAGAGGGGGGATGAGCGGGGCACCATCGGCGCGCAGCGGCCCCTTCGGTCACGCCGCCGACGACATCCGGCCTTGCGCTCGCACGAAGACGCGCGCCAAGCCCTTTTGCCGCCGCCGGCACCGTTTCTTCGTCTGATGCGCTCTGTCCTCGGCGCCGCCCTTTTCGCGCTGCTTGCCGCGTCGCTGGCCGCCTGCTCCGGCCACAGCAGCAGCGCGCCGGTTCATCCGCTCGGGTGCCCGGTCGCCTACATCGCGCCGGGACTCGACGCCTACACCGTGTTCCGCTCGGGCGC
This sequence comes from Alphaproteobacteria bacterium, assembly GCA_030040495.1. GTDB lineage: Bacteria > Pseudomonadota > Alphaproteobacteria > ATCC43930 > CGMCC-115725 > DAHUYF01. The sequence goes on along the minus strand of JASHTP010000206.1, from coordinate 5,037 downwards.
CGCTCCGAGCACCAACACCGGCGACATCGTCTTCGGCGTCAAGCTCATGTCGGTCCAGGCGGCCTGCCACAACGAGCCGCAGGGCGTGCGCGTCACCACGCTGCTCACCTTCCTCGCGGTGCGCAACGACGACAATCTGCGCCAGGGCGACTTCACCTATTTCGTCGCCATCTCCGACGCGCAACAGAACATCCTCGCCAAGCAGAATTTCGCGCTGCGCGTCGACTTCGCCCCGCGCCAGAAGGAGATGCGGGTCTTCGACGAGATCACGGAGCACCTGCCGCTCAAGGACATCTCGCTCGGCAGCCGCTACGCCGTGATCGTCGGCCTGCAGGTGAGCAAGCAGCAGCTCGACCTCAACCGCCAGCGCGAATAGGCCCGTACCGGCTCGCGAAGCGGGTTTGTCCGCGGCGGCGCTGGCCATCGCGGCGGCGCGGTGCTAGGGTGCCAACCGCCGTCGCACCCCGATGGGAGAGACCGGGTTTCACCCCGGCGCCGAAGGAGCAACCGCCCCGGAAACTCTCAGGCGAAAGGACCGTCGGGGGAAGGGCACTCTGGAAAGCAGGCGCGCGCCCGATCGCGTCCGCCTCACCGACGAGGTAACCCGGCCGCCCTCTCGGGGTCGTCCGGCGAATCTTTCAGGTCCTGGGACAGAGGGGGCTTCCGGCCGCTCGCGCGGCCTGGCGAAGCTTGCCGTTCCGGAGACCGATGACCGACGCCGCCTTGCAAAAAACGCCGCTCCACGCGCTCCATCTCGAGCTCGGCGCCAGGATGGTGCCGTTCGCCGGCTACGACATGCCGGTGCAATATCCGCGCGGCATCATCGCCGAGCATCTCCACACCCGCGCCAAGGCCGGGCTCTTCGACGTCTCGCATATGGGCCAGGCGCGGCTCGAAGGCGCCGGCGCGGCGGCGGCGCTCGAGGCGCTGGTGCCGGGCGACATCAAGGGCCTGGCGCCCGGGCGGATGCGCTACACGCTCTTCACCAACGAGGCCGGCGGCATCCTCGACGATCTCATGGTGACGGGGGCCGGCGACCATCTCTTGCTCGTCGTAAACGCCGCGCGCAAGGCGGAGGATTTCGCCCATCTCGAGCGCCATCTGGCGGGCAAGGCGCGGCTGACGCGGCTCGAGGACCGCGCTTTGATGGCGCTGCAGGGGCCGGCCGCCGCCGCGGTGCTGGCGCGGCTCGCGCCCGGCGCCGCTTCGCTCGGCTTCATGACCGGCGCGGCGCTGCCGGTCGACGGCGAGGCCTGCTTCGTCACGCGGTCGGGCTATACCGGCGAGGACGGCTTCGAGCTCTCGGTGCCGGCGGGCGCGGCCGAGCGCTTGGCACGCCGGCTGCTGCGGGAGCCGGAAGTGCTGCCCGTCGGCCTCGGCGCGCGCGATTCGCTGCGGCTCGAGGCCGGGCTCTGCCTCTACGGCCACGATATCGACGAGACGACGACTGTGATCGAGGCCGATCTCGCCTGGACCATCCAGAAGCGGCGGCGCGCCGAGGGCGGCTTCCCCGGCGCCGCCATCATCCTCGGCGAGCTCGCCTCGGGCGCGCGGAGGAAGCGCGTCGGCATCCGGCCCGAGGGCCGCGCGCCGGCGCGCGAAGGCACCGAGATCACCGTCGCCGACGGCGCGCCGGTCGGGCGCGTCACCAGCGGCGGCTTCGGCCCGTCGGCCGACGGTCCCGTCGCCATGGGCTATGTCGCGGCCGCCCACGCAGCCCCCGGCACGACGCTGCAGCTCCTGGTGCGCGGCACGCCGCGGCCGGCGCGGATCGTGCCGATGCCCTTCGTTCCCCATCGCTATCACCGCGGCTGAGCTCCGCGCCAACCACCACGAGGACGCCATGAGCACCGTCAAGTACACCAGGGATCACGAGTGGGTCCGCGTCGATGGCGACGTCGCCGTGATCGGCATCACCGACTACGCCCAGACCCAGCTCGGCGACGTCGTCTATGTCGAGCTGCCCGAGCTCGGCCGCCGCGCCGAGCAGGGCAAGGAGGTGGCGGTGGTCGAATCGGTGAAGGCGGCGAGCGAGGTCTATGCGCCGGTCTCGGGCGAGGTGGTCGCGATCAACGAGGTGCTTGCCGGCGAGCCCGGCAAGGTCAATGTCGATCCCATGGGCGAGGGCTGGTTCTTCAAGCTCCGCCTCGCCAACGCCAAGGAGCTCGACGGGCTGATGGACGAAGCCGCCTACGGCGCCTTCGTCGAGGGCCTGCACTGATGCGCTATCTCCCGCTCACCGACGGCGACCGTGCCGCCATGCTCGCGGCGATCGGCGCCGAGAGCGTCGACGCGCTGTTCCGCGACGTGCCGCGCTCGGTCTGGCTCGACCGGCCGCTCGATCTGCCGCGCGCGCTGGGCGAGATCGAGGTCGAGCGCGCGCTCGCGCGGCTCGCCGCCCGGAACCTTCCGGCCTCGTCGGTGCCGAGCTTCCTCGGCTGCGGCGTCTATCGCCACCACGTTCCGGCCGCGGTCGACCATCTGATTCAGCGCGGCGAGTTCCTGACCTCCTACACGCCCTATCAGCCCGAGGTGTCGCAGGGCACCCTGCAGTCGATGTTCGAGTTTCAGACCCAGGTGGCGCTGATCACCGGCATGGATGTCGCCAACGCCTCGATGTATGACGGCGCGACCTCCTGCGCCGAGGCGGTGATGATGGCGAACCGGCTGACGCGCCGGAAGAAGGCGATCCTCGCCGGCGACCTCCATCCGCACTATCGCGACACGACCGCGACCTACGCCCGCTTCGGCGGCTTCGCCGTCGCGGCGCGCGCGGCCGATCCCGCGGGCGGCGACGATCTCGCCGCCGGGATCGACGCCGAGACCTCCTGCGTCGTCGTGCAAAATCCCGGCTGCTTCGGCCATGTCCGCGACCTCGCGCCGCTCGCCGAGGCCTGCCACCGCGCCGGCGCGCTGCTCGTCGTCGTCGTCGCCGAGGCGGTCTCGCTCGGCCTGGTCGAGCCGCCGGGCGCGATGGGCGCCGACATCGTTGCCGGCGAAGGCCAGTCGCTCGGCAACCCCATGAGCTTCGGCGGGCCGCATCTCGGCCTCTTCGCCGCGCGCGAGAAGTTCGTGCGCCAGATGCCGGGCCGGCTCGTCGGCGAAACCGTCGACGCCGAAGGACGGCGCGGCTTCGTGCTGACGCTCTCGACGCGCGAGCAGCATATCCGCCGCGAGAAGGCGACGAGCAACATCTGCACCAATTCCGGTCTCTGCGCGCTCGCCTTCGCCATCCATCTGGCGCTGCTCGGCGAGGCCGGGTTCACCCGGCTCGCCCGGCTCAACCATGCCAGGGCGGCGAGGCTCGCCGACCGGCTCGCCGCGCTGCCGGGCGTGCGCGTGCTCACCGAGCGCTTCTTCAACGAGCTGACGGTCCGCCTGCCGCGGGCGGCGGCGCCGGTGGTCGAGACGCTCGCCCGCCGCGGCCTGCTCGCCGGCGTGCCGGCGAGCCGCCTCTGGCCCGAGCGCCCCGACCTCGCCGACCTCCTGATCGTCGCCGCGACCGAGCTGACGACGGAGGAGGACATGGACGCGCTGGCCCAGGGCCTCGGCGAGGTGCTGCGATGAGCGGGTGGAGCAAGGCGCTCAGCGGCTTCGCGCCGGCAGGCGCCGAGGAGCAGACGATCAGCGGCAATCACGGGCTGCAGCTCGAGGATCCGCTGCTCTTCGAGCAGGATTCGCCCGGCCGCTCGGGCGTCGACCTGCCGGAGCCGCCGGCCGGCGACCGCCTCGGCGCGCTCCGGCGGAAGGGCGCGATCGGCCTGCCCGGCCTCAGCGAGCCGCAGGTGGTGCGGCACTTCATGCGCGCGTCGCAGAAGAACTACGGCATCGACATGGGGCTCTATCCGCTCGGCTCCTGCACCATGAAGCATAATCCGCGCCTCAACGAGAAGCTGGCGCGGCTGCCGGGCTTCGCCGACATCCATCCGCTGCAGCCGGCATCGACGGTGCAGGGCGCGCTCGAGCTCATCGACCTGCTGGCGCGCTGGCTCAAGGAGCTCACCGGCATGCCGGCGGTGGCGATGAGCCCGGCGGCGGGCGCCCACGGCGAGATCTGCGGCATGATGTGCATCCATGCCGCGCTCGAGGCGCGCGGCGAGCGGCGCCAGCGCGTGCTGGTGCCGGAATCGGCGCACGGCACCAATCCCGCCACCGCCGCCACCTGCGGCTACGCCGTCGATGCCATCCCCGCCAACCCGCGCGGCCGCGTCGATCTCGCCGCGCTCAAGGCCAAGCTCGGCGCCGACGTCGCCGCCATCATGCTCACCAACCCCAACACCTGCGGCCTCTTCGAGGACGAGATCCTCGCCATCGCCGAGGCGGTGCACGCGGCCGGGGCCTTCTTCTATTGCGACGGCGCGAATTTCAACGCGCTCGCCGGCCGGGTGCGGCCCGGCGATCTCGGCATCGATTGCATGCACCTCAACCTGCATAAGACCTTCTCGACGCCGCATGGCGGCGGCGGGCCCGGCTCGGGGCCGGTGGTGCTGGCGGCGAGCCTCGCGCCCTTCGCGCCGCTGCCCTGGCTGGTGCATGACGGCGCCGCTTTCCGCCTCGTCGAAGCGGCCGACGGCGCGGCGGCGCAGGCGATCGGCCGGATCAAGGGCAATCACGGCCAGATGGGCATGTTCGTGCGCGCGCTCGCCTACATCATGAGCCACGGCTCCGACGGGCTGCGCCAGCTTTCGGGCGACGCCGTGCTCAACGCCAACTACCTGCTGGCGCGTCTCGGCGACCTGCTCACGCCGTCCTTTCCCGGGCCCTCGATGCACGAGGTGCTGTTCGACGACCGCTTCCTGCACGACACCGGCGTCACCACGCTCGATTTCGCCAAGGCGCTGGTCGACGAAGGCTTCCACCCCATGACCATGTATTTCCCGCTGGTCGTCCACGGCGCGCTGCTGATGGAGCCGACCGAGAGCGAGAGCAAGGCCTCGCTCGACCGCTTCATCGGCGTCGTCCGCGGCCTCGCCGAGCGCGCCAGGGCGGGCGCCGCGCCGGCTTTCCACGCCGCGCCGCGCTTCACGCCGCGCCGGC
>JASHTP010000205.1 GCA_030040495.1 Alphaproteobacteria bacterium | reverse complement strand
TGCGCGGCGAGCGAGCGCACCGTCGCCTCGTCGAGGCCGGCAAAGAGCGCGCAGCGCCGCAGCAGGCGGCTGGCATCGTCGCGCGTAGACTCCGGCGCGTTCGGCACTGCGCTCTCTCCGCCGCGGTTCCCAACCCCGGCTATTGTCGCACCGGGCCGCCGATCTCGTCCAGCGCGGCCGCCGCCTTCGCCCGCCAGAACTCCATGCCCATCTCGGCATAGAGCGCGGCGGCGAGGCCGAGCTCGCGGCGCGCCTCCTCGGGCGCGGCCCGCTCGCGCAGCAGCAGTCCCCGCTCGAGCCGGCAATGCGCCAGCTCGGGTCTCAGCCCCAGCGCCTCGGCCCGCGCGATGGCGCGCTCGAAATGCTGCTCGGCTTCGGTCGGGCGCGCGAGCCGTCCCACCGCGGCCGCAAACAGGCGCTCCCCCATGACCTCGACCGCGCCGTAGCCATGCGTTGCCGCAAGCTCCAGCGCACGCGCGGCCAGCGAGGCGGCATGCTCCAAATCGCCTTCGCGCATCCGGGCGACCCCGAGCAAGGCCGACGTCCAAGCCTCGCCGTAGGGCAGCGCGTTGGCTCGCTGTGTCGCCAACGCCCTCGTCAGCAGCGCCGTGCCCTCGGCGGCGCGACCGCATTCGGCGTATATCGAGCCGAGCGCCGCGGCCACCGCTGGCAGGAAATAGCGAACTTGCATCCGCTCGCAGAGCCGAAGCGCCTCCTCCAGCACCTGCTGACCCTCGGCCATCGCGCCGCGATAGGACAACACCCAGCCGCGGCACCATGCGGCATGCACCACGTCATAGGCGCGGCCGCCCTCGGCAGCGATCGCGACGGCGTCGGCGGCGAACTTTTCGCCAGCCTCGAAGGCGCCGGCAAAAGCATTCGCCGAAGCGAGAACGTGCAGCGACAGGATCGAGCTGGTGCCTGTGGTGCCAAACCGCCGGTGGCGGAACTCGCTACTGCGCCAGTCGGTTTCCACGCCGAGCACAGCCCTCGCCTCCGCCAGCTCGCCACGCCAGAGATGGGCTTGGCCGATGAAGATGCGGGCGGAGATGGACAGGCCGGTATCGTCCAGCTTTTCGGCCATGCTCTGGGCCTGCTGTCCGGCGGCAATGGCACTCTCGCAATTGCCGAGCTGGTTGTGGATGGCTGCCTCGGAAAGTGCGATCGCGCCGAGCCTGCGATCATCGCCAAGCTCCAGGGCGATCGTCTTCGCTTCGCTCACATACTGGCGGATTCGAGCGAGATCAGCCGTCGGCGCTGCGAGCGCTGCGCGCATAGCAAGCCGCACATCGATGCCGCGGGTCAGGAATTCCGGGGTGCGCGGAAGGTGACTGAGCGTCTCGAGCGCCTGCTCGAGCAGGCTGATCGCTTCGGTGTATGCGGAAAGCTCGAGCGCGCGATTGGCCGCCTGGAGAAGATAGTGCAGCGCCTTGGGCCAAAGTCCGCCCTGGAAAGCGTGATGGGCCAGGAGATGCGCCTGCTCGCCGCTGCGCTGCTCCATCGCTTCGAGCACGCGCTGATGCAGTGCCTTGCGCCGCGACAGCAGCAGCGTCTCGTAAGCCACGTCGCGCGTCAGCATGTGCTCGAAGACCAGCCCCGACGGCCCCGCGCGCAGGAAGCCGGCGCGCTCGAGGCCGACCACTCGCGCTTCGACCTCTTCCCCCGGCAGATCGGCCACGGCTTGGAGAATCTCTTGCGGAACTTCGCGGCCGATCACCGAGGCGACGTGCAACAGCTCCTTTTCCGGCGGCGGCAAGCGATCGATGCGCGAGGCCAGCACGAGCCGCACGTTCGAGGGCACACGGATATCGTCGATCTTTACGCGCTGGCGATCGCCTCCAAGCGTGTCGCCGAGCGCCCCGGTCTCGGCCAGCGCCCGGGTGGTCTCTTCGAGGAAGAACGGCACGCCGCCGGTCTTCTCGACGAGAAAACGCTGCAACGAGCCGAGTTCCGGATCGGCCCCGAGCAAATGCACGAGCATCTGCTCCGCCGCCGCCGGCGGCAAGGGATCGAGGCGCAGTGCGATCGCGTTCACGTCACCGGCGAGCCCGCTTGGCTCCCCCGACCGGCGGGTTCCAATGATCAGCAGCCGCAGGCTCGCCGCCCGCCGGGCCAGCATCGACACGATCGCCGCCGATTCGCTGTCCGCCCACTGCAAATCCTCGAAGACGAGAAGCAGCGCCCGATCCCGGCACAGCGAGGCGATCCATCCGGTGACCGCGTCGAGCGTGTGGCGCCGCCGCGAGTCCGAATCGAGGGTGCGCCATTCCGGATCGTCGATCGGCAGATCGAGAACGGCCGCGAGCGCCGGAAGACTCCATCGGTCTGCGCCGCTCCAACTCGAAACCGCCTCGCGCAACCGGTCGGACATGACGGCGTCGCGCTCGTCGAGCCCAAGCCACGCGGCCAGCAGCATCGCCAACATGCCGTAAGGCGCGTTGAGCGAGAACGGCATGGCGCCGCTGCGCAGCACCCGCCAGGCGTCGGTCCTGAGCTCGTGCTGGAATTCGAAGACCAGCCGCGATTTCCCCGTGCCGGCATCGCCGGAAACCAGGACCATCCGCCCCGTCCCCGACAGCGCCTCGCTGGCGGCCTGGCGCAAGGTCGCAAGCTCGCCTTGCCGCGCGACGAAGGGCGTGAGGCGCGAGGCCGCCCTGGCATCCCAAAGCGTGCGCAGCGCCGTCCGGCCGGCGAGCTCGAACTGCTCGACGCCGCCGGCGATGCCTTTGACCGGCAGCGTGCCGACCAGGCGCACGCGAATGAAATCCCTGGCCAGACGGTAGGTGTCGCCGGTGATGCGGATCGTGCCCGGCGCGGCTGCTTGCTCCATACGGGAAGCGACATGGACCGTCTCGCCGATGGCATCGAAGACCGTGGCGGCGCCGGTCTGGACGGAGCGGACCACCACCGGGCCGGAATGGATGCCGATGCGGATGGCGATGGCGGCGTCGTGCTCGGCGACCGCGCTCTGCATCGCCAGCGCGGCAAGGCAGCCGCGGGC
>JASHTP010000013.1 GCA_030040495.1 Alphaproteobacteria bacterium | reverse complement strand
CCGGCAGCGCCGAGGAGCGCGACTTCGTCGCGGTCGAGGATTGGCTCAATGACGGCGTGCCGCTGGCCTTGCCGGTGGCGCGCGAATGCCTTGCCGGCTGGTATGGCGCCAACACGCCGGGTAGGGGCGCCTGGCACATCGCCGGACGCGCGGTGCTGCCCGAGCGCGTCGCCGCGCCCAGCCTCGTTATCGTCCCGGCACAGGACCGCATTGTCCCGCCGCGGACCGCTGCCGCCCTGGCATCGCTGTTGCCCCGGGCGGAGCGGCTGACGCCGCCCTTGGGCCATATCGGCATGATGGTGGCGCATGAAGCGCCGGAAGCGGTCTGGCGGCCGCTGGCGGATTGGCTCCAGCGCCGCGCCGCGCCGCGCCGGCGCCAGCGCCCGCCCGATTGATCCAGATCATCGCGGCGCGGCCCGCCCCGAGGGATGGGTTTTAAAACCAGCGGCCGCGGTCTATCTAAGAGAGGTCAGCGAGCTCGCAGCCCCCAGCATGAGGATCAGTCCATGAGCGAAATCGTCATTGCCGGCGCCGTGCGCACCCCCATCGGCTCCTTCAACGGCGCCTTGAGCAGCGTTCCCGCGCATTATCTCGGCCAGACCGTCATCGCCGAGGCGATGCGCCGCGCCAATGTCGATGCCAAAGAGGTGTCGGAAGTCATCATGGGCCAGATCCTCGCCGCCGGCGAGGGCATGAACCCGGCGCGCCAGGCCGCGATTGCCGCGGGCGTCCCGGTGGAGGCGACCGCCTATACGGTGAACCAGGTCTGCGGCTCGGGCCTGCGCACCGTGGCGCTGGGCTATCAGGCGATCCGCAGCGGCGACAGCAGCATCATCGTCGCCGGCGGCCATGAGAGCATGAGCCGCGCGCCGCACTGCATCCATCTGCGCAACGGCGTCAAGATGGGCGATGCCGATCTCGTCGACACCATGATCAAGGACGGGCTCTGGGACGCCTTCAACGGCTACCACATGGGCAACACCGCCGAGAACGTGGCCCAGCGCTGGCAGATCACGCGCGAGCAGCAGGACCAGTTGGCGCAGCGCTCGCAGGCGCGCGCCGAAGCGGCGCAGAAAGCCGGCCGCTTCAAGGAAGAGATCATTCCCGTCAAGATCGCGACGCGCAAAGGCGACGTCCTGGTGGAATTGGACGAGTATCCCAAGCACGGCACCACCGTCGAGGTGCTGGCGAAGCTGCGCCCCGCCTTCGACAAGAACGGGACCGTCACCGCCGGCAACGCCTCGGGCATCAATGATGGCGCCGCCGCGGTGGTGCTGATGACCGCCGAGGAGGCGCAGCGCCGCGGCGTCAAGCCGTTGGCGCGCATCGTCGCCTGGGCCACCGCCGGCGTCGATCCCGCGGTGATGGGCTCGGGGCCGATCCCGGCGAGCCGGCTGGCGCTGAAGCGCGCCGGCTGGAAGGTCGAGGATCTCGACCTGATCGAGGCGAACGAGGCCTTCGCCGCGCAGGCCTGCGCCGTCAACAAGGATATGGGCTGGGACGGCGAGAAGGTGAACGTCAATGGCGGCGCCATCGCGCTCGGCCATCCCATCGGCGCGTCGGGGACGCGCGTCCTGGTGACGCTGCTCTACGAGCTGCAGAAGCGCAACGCCAAGCGCGGGCTCGCCACCTTGTGCATCGGCGGCGGCATGGGAATTGCAATGTGCGTGGAGCGGGGTTGAGCCCTCGGGTGCGTCTGAACGTGGGGCGTTGATCGCCGCGCCGGCATCCCGGCCAACAGGGTGCCGGCAGCGGCAATGAGGGAGGATCAGATGGCGGCACGAGTGGCGGTGGTGACGGGCGGAACGCGCGGCATCGGCCAGGCGATCTCGGTGGCGCTCAGGAATGCCGGCTGCAAGGTCGCGGCGAACTATGCCGGCAACGACGAGGCGGCGCGGCGCTTCACCCAGGAGACCGGCATCTTGGCCTACAAGTTCGATGTCGGCGACTTCAAGGCCTGCGAGGCCGGGGTCAAGCGCATCGAGCAGGAGCTCGGGCCGGTGGAGATCCTGGTCAACAATGCCGGCGTCACCCGCGACGCCGTGCTGCACAAGATGACGCCGGAGCAGTGGAGCCAGGTGATCGCCACCGACCTCACCTCCTGCTTCAACATGTGCCGGCTGGTGATCGAGGGCATGCGCGAGCGCGGCTTCGGCCGCATCGTCAACATCGGCTCGATCAACGGCCAGGCCGGCCAGTACGGCCAGGTGAACTATGCCGCGGCCAAGTCGGGGATCCACGGCTTCACCAAGGCGCTGGCGCAGGAAGGCGCCAGCCGCGGCATCACCGTCAACGCCATCGCGCCCGGCTACATCGACACGGAGATGGTGCGAGCCGTGCCGCAGAACGTGCTCGACAAGATCGTCGCGCGCATTCCGGTGGGACGCCTCGGCCATGCCGAGGAGATTGCCCGCGGCGTGCTGTTCCTGGTCTCCGACGAGGCCGGCTTCGTCACGGGATCGACCATGTCGATCAATGGCGGGCAGCACATGTATTGAGGCCGCGCGCCGGCGGCAGGACGGCAATGCGGAGCGACAGCTTCACCCTCGCCGCGGCGGACGGGACGGAGCTTTTCGTCTATCGCTGGCTGCCCGACGCGCCGCCCAAGGCGGCGGTGCAGGTCGCCCACGGGCTCGCCGAGCATGCCGGCCGCTACGCGCGTCTCGCCGCTTCGCTCACCGCAGCCGGCTACGCGGTCTACGCCAACGACCTGCGCGGCCACGGCAAGAGCGCGCGCGGCGCCGACGCGTTGGGATTCTTCGCCGAGCGCGACGGCTGGCTTCGGTGCCTCGACGATCTCTGGCAGCTCAACCGCCGCATCGCCGCCGACCATCCCGGCCTGCCGATCGTGCTGCTCGGCCATTCCATGGGCTCGTTCCTGGCGCAGCACTTCATCAGCGAGCATGGCGACGCCCTCGCCGGCGTCGTGCTCTCCGCCTCGAGCGGCAAGCCGCCGCCGCTCGCCGCGGTCGGCCGGCTGGTGGCGCGGCTCGAGCGGCTGCGGCTCGGCCCGCGCGGCCGCAGCGCGCTCATCCACGGCTTGAGCTTCGGCGCCTACAACAAGCCCTTCGCACCGGCGCGCACGCCATTCGACTGGCTGTCGCGCGATCCTGCCGAGGTCGACAAATACGCCGCCGATCCGCTCTGCGGCTTTTCCGCCACCGTGCAGCTCTGGATCGACCTGCTCGACGCGCTCGCCGACATCGCGCGCCCGGCGCGCCAGGCGCGCATCCCGAAGCGGCTGCCGGTCTACGTCATCGCCGGCGCGCGCGATCCGGTCAGCGCCAACACCAAGGGGCTGCGCCAGCTGCTCGCCGCCTATCGCGCCGCCGGGCTCGAGCGCGTCACCCACCGCTTCTATCCCGAGGCCCGCCACGAGCTCTTCAACGAGGTCAATCGCGACGAAGTGACACGCGACCTCGTCGCTTGGCTCCAAGCGGTTGTTGCACGCTAGCGCGATTCGCCGGAAACTTCTTCCCGATCGGGCCCGTTCCCCTGTCGGGAGGCGTCGATGACACGCTTTGCCTTGCCGCTGGCGCTCGCGCTGCTCGCCGGCCCCGCTATCGCCCGTCCGCCCGCCGACGCCGATCCGGCGCTGGCCCCCTGGTTCGACAGCCTGCACACCGCGAACGGCGCCTCCTGCTGCGCGCTGGCCGATTGCCGCCCGGTGGAGTACCGCATCGCCGGCGACCATTACGAGGCGCTGATCGGCCGCCAGTTCGACGTCGATCCGCCGTTCTGGGCCCCGGTGCCGGAGGCGCGTATCCTCAAGAAGACCGACAATCCCCTCGGCCGCGCCGTCGCCTGCTGGCGCCCCTATACCGGCGTCCTCTGCTTCGTCCTGCCTTCGCAAGTCTGAGGCGGTCTCGCGCAGCGCGACCGTCCGCGGTGGCGGCAGCGTCAAGGCGAGCGCGTCAGCGCTCGTCCGCGGCGGCGGCAGCGGTTGCGCAGCAACCGCGAGAGCCGCACCGCGCGGGCTGGCCGCAATGTGTCAGCAAGCGCGAGAGCCGCACCGCGCAGGCTGGCTGCAAAGCGCAGCAACCGCGAGAGCCGCACCGCGCAGGCTAGCCCCCGTCGCTCGCCGGGAACCCCTCCGCCGCCAGCTCGAATCCCTCGAACTCGAACCCCGGCGCCACGGTGCAGCCGACCAGCGTCCACGCGCCGCGGCTCCGCGCGCTTTGCCAGCAGCGCGCCGGCACCACCGCCTGCGGCCGCTCGCCGGCGAGGAGATCGTTGCCGAGGAGCAGCCGTTCCGTCGCGCGCCCGTCTTGCGACAGCGACAGCAGCAGCGGCGCGCCTGCGTACCAGTGCCAGATCTCGACCGCATCGATGCGGTGCCAGCGCGACAGCTCGCCTTGGCGCAGCAGGTAATAGATCGCCGTCGACCGGGCGCGGCCGCCGGCGGGCGCCGCGTCGCGGAAGGTCTCGCGGTAGGCGCCGCCTTCGGGGTGCGGGACGAGGCCGAGTGCCGCGATGACGCGCTCGGCCTCGCCGGCGCTCATGCCGGGTCTTTGGGCTTGGTCAGCTCGATCGATTTGCGCTTTGAGAACTCGTCGAACCAGGCGGCGAGCCGGCGGTGCTTGGCGCGCCATTCCTCGCTGGCATAGCGGAACTCGAGATAGCCCAGGGCGCAGGCCACGGTGATCTGGCCGATGGTGAGGGGGCCGCCGAGCTCGCCCGCCTCGGTCTCGATCTCGAGCGCGCCCAGCGCGCCGCGCACCTTGCGCAGCTGCGCGTCGATCCAGTCCGGCCACTGATACTCCTTCGGCCGCAGGATCTCGTAGCGGCCGAGGATCGCGGCGTCGAGGATGCCGTCGCCGAGCGCCTGCTGGCGCAGCGCCAGCCAGCGCGGCTTGCCGGCGGCGGGAAAGAGCTTCGCCCCGTTATGCAGCGTGTCGAGATACTCGCAGATCACCGGCGAATCGTAGAGCACCATGCCGTCGTCGGTGGTGAGCGCCGGCACCTTCACCAGCGGATTCTCGCGCGCCACCTCGTCGTTGGGCTTGGTCGGCGCGACCATGGTCGGAAGGCGCTCGATGCGCTCGGCGAGACCCGTCTCCAGCGCCACGACCATGACCTTGCGGACATAGGGCGAGGTCGGCGAATAACGAAGCTTCATTGGCTCAACTCCCGATCGGTGTGTCGATGGACCCTGAGACTGCGTTCTTTGCGCTTGTGTGACCAGGCCGACGGCTCCCGCGGGACGCTCCTCGGCCGATCTCCCGGACGCTAATCTAATTCGCCTTGCTCGGCCATGCTACACTCGGCTCATGTATGTCGACGTCGTCGATCTCCGGGATTTCTACGAGACCCGATTGGGCCAGGTGGCGCGGCGCATGATCCGCCGCCGCATCCGGCTGATCTGGCCGGACCTGCGCGGCATGCGGCTCCTCGGCCTCGGCTACGCCGCGCCCTATCTCAAGCTCTTCCGCGACGAGGCGGAGCGCATCGTCGCGGTGATGGCCGCCTCGCAGGGCGTGCTCGCCTGGCCGCCGGAGGGACCCAACGCGGTGGCGCTCGCCGACGAGGGCGATCTGCCGCTGGAGGATTATTCGGTCGACCGCGTGCTGCTGGTGCACGGCCTCGAATTCAGCGAGCAGGTGCGGCCGCTGCTCAAGGAGATCTGGCGCGTCATGGCGGGCGGCGGGCGGCTCATGATCGTGGTGCCCAACCGGCGCGGCATCTGGGCGCGCATCGACCGCACGCCCTTCGGCCAGGGCCATCCCTACACCCCCTCCCAGCTCTCGCGCCTGCTGCGCGAGGCCGGCTTCACCCCCGAGCGCGTCACCACCGCGCTGTTCGCGCCGCCCACCGGCTCGCGCATGCTGCTGCGCTCGGCGACGGCGCTCGAGCGCATCGGCGAGCGCTGGTTCACCAGCTTCGCCGGCGTCGCCGTGGTCGAGGCGTCGAAGCAGATCTACGCCAAGCCGGTGCTGCAGCGCAGGGAGAGCCGCCGCCCGGCCTATCTGCCGGTGCCGCACGGCGCGCCGCGCTTGAGCCGGCGCTGACGCCGCGAGCGCCGTCAGGCGCTCGTCGGGGGCGGCGGCAGCGGTTGCGGACAACCCGGCCGACCGCTCCGCGGTCGGCCCCAAAGGGTTTGATCGCAAAGCGATCGAACGGGTTGTCCCGCGAGACCCGCGCGGTTCCGACTCGGCGTGCCGCGGTAGCCGGCGCTGACGCCGCGAGCGCCGTCAGGCGCTCGTCGGGGGCGGCGGCAGCGGTTGCGCAGCAACCGCGAGAGCCGCGCGGTTCCGGTTCGGCGCGCCGCGCTTGAGCCGGCGCTGAGGGGTGTTGGAACGACGCGCCACCGGGCCGTGGTAAAATGCCATGCGATGGGGCTCTTTGACACCGTGAAAGAGTGACGCGCGTGAGCGGCGGCGCCGGCCGCCACTACCCCAATGACGTAGGGTGAAAAAAAGTTCCATTGGTGTACCCCAGTGGCGTAGGCCCCTCCCGGCGTTTTTCGCTTGACGAGGCCGCGCCGCTACGCCGCCGGCCCGGCGCGGCGCAGCAGGAACAGCGCCTGCTCCGCCATCAGGTTGGCGAGCCGGCCGCGCGGGTTCAGGCGATAGGGCAGGCCGCTGCGGTCGAGCGTGACGCTGCGCTCGATGACGACGCCGAGCTCCTCGCACAGCGCGATGAAGTCGAGGATGGTGCAGAGATGGATGTTCGGCGTCTCGTACCAGGCATGCGCCAGCACCGGCGTCACCGGCATGCGGCCGTTGAGCAGGAGGCGCAGGCGGATGCGCCAATGGCCGAAGTTCGGGAACGAGACGATGGCGCGGCGGCCGATGCGCACGAGATGCTCGATGACGCGCCGCGGCTGGCGCGTCGCCTGCAGGGTCTGGCTCAGCACGACATAGTCGAAGGAGTCCGAAGGATAGTCCTTGAGATCGTGGTCGGCGTCGCCCTGGATCACCGAGAGTCCGTGGCGGACGCAGGCATTGACGCCGGACTGCGACAGCTCCATGCCGCGCCCGTCGACGCCTTTGTGCTGGGCGAGATGCGCCAGCAGCTCGCCGTCGCCGCAGCCGACATCGAGCACGCGCGAGCCGGCCTCGATCATGTCGGCGACGAGGCGGAGGTCGCCGCGCAGGCCGTCGGCGCCGACGACGGGAAGGTTGCCGTCGGCGCTCACGGCGTCTCGAGCCCGCGATGGCGCGCGCAGCCGTCGAGGAAGCCGCGGAGGGTGGCGAAGAATTCGGGCTCGTCGAGCAGGAAGGCGTCGTGGCCCTTGTCGGTCGCGATCTCGACGAAGCTGACATTGGCGGCGACCGCGTTCAGCGCATGGACGATGGCGCGGTTCTCCGAGGTCGGATAGAGCCAGTCGCTGGTGAAGGAGATGCTGCAGAAGCGCGTCCGGGTGCCGCGGAAGGCGTTGGCCAGCGCGCCGCCATACTCGGCCGCGAGATCGAAATAGTCGCAGGCGCGGGTGATGTAGAGATAGGAGTTGGCGTCGAAGCGCTCGACGAAGGTGATGCCCTGGTGGCGCAGATAGTTCTCCACCTGGAAATCGGCGTCGAAGCCGTAGGTCAGCGCCGAGCGGTCCTGCAGGTTGCGGCCGAACTTGCGGTGCAGCGCCTGCTCCGAGAGATAGGTGATGTGCGCCGCCATGCGCGCCACGGCGAGCCCGCGCTCGGGCCTGACGCCGCGCTCGAGGTAGTTGCCCTGGCACCAGTCGGGATCGGCCATGATCGCCTGGCGGCCGACCTCGTGGAAGGCGATGTTCTGCGCCGAGTGCCGCGCCGCGGTGGCGATCGGCACGGCGGCGAAGACGCGCTCCGGATAGGAGGCCGCCCATTGCAGCACCTGCATGCCGCCCATCGAGCCGCCGATGACGCAGAACAAGGTTTCGATGCCGAGATGATCGATCAGCCGGGTCTGCGCCCGCACCATGTCGGCGACGGTGATCACCGGGAAGGAGAGGCCCCAGGGCTTGCCGGTGGCCGGATCGCTCTCCATCGGCCCGCTCGACCCCATGCAGCCGCCGAGCACGTTGGCGCAGATGAGGAAGTAGCGCTCGGTGTCGAGCACCTTGCCCGCCCCGACCATCGTCTCCCACCAGCCGGGCTTGCCGGTGACGGGGTGCGGCTCGGCGACATACTGGTCGCCGGTGAGAGCGTGGCAGACCAGGACGGCGTTGGAGCGCGCGGCGTTGAGCCGGCCGTAGGTCTGGTATGCGATCGTGTAGGGCCCGAACGAGATGCCGCAATCGAGCGCGAGCGGCTCCTCGACCACGAGCCTGTAGCCCGGGCGCGCGGCGGCTTCGGCGCCGGGCGGCGAGCGCGATGGGGCCAAGTCGGAAGGGGAGGAAGGCATTGCGGATCAAACCCTATGGCTGCCGAAATGGGCCCACGGAGCTCGTCCGTGGCGCTTTAGCGGTTGGTGACGCGGCGCAAGCTGCCCCTCAAATCCCGCGGGTCCCGCGACCGGGACCGGTCCGTCAATCCTGCATAGCTAGGGATCAAGGCCTCGGGATGTCAACGTTTTCTTTGCTTTCGGCGAGCCGGCGAACTATCAGTATCGCCTCCCGGTCCGACGAATTCACCATGGCCACGACCAGCTCAAGCCTCGACGATCTGCGCCGCCGCATCGACGACATCGACGACCGGCTCCACGACCTCGTCATGGAGCGGGCGTCGATCATCGAGGCCATCGCCGCGGCGAAGCAGCGCACCCGCGTCGCCGCGGTCCGGCCTGGCCGCGAGGCGCTCATCCTGCGCCGGCTGGTCGGGCGCCATCGCGGCCGCTTCCCGGCCGCGGTCCTGGTGCGGCTTTGGCGTGAGCTGTTCAGCGGCGCGGTGATGATGCAGGGCGATTTCGCCGTCGCCGTGCTGGCGCTCGAGGAGATGCCGGACTATTGGGACGTGGCGCGCGACCATTTCGGCAGCCACACGCCGATGATCGCCTTCCATTCGGTGGGCGAGGTGCTGCGCTCGCTCGCCGAGGGCCGGGTCGCGGCGGCGGTGCTGCCGCTTCCGGCGGAAGGCGAGCGCGAGCCCTGGTGGCCGCTGCTGGCGAGCGCCGGCGCCGCCGCG
>JASHTP010000204.1 GCA_030040495.1 Alphaproteobacteria bacterium | reverse complement strand
CGCGTCATCGCCATCGACGCCGAGCCCGAGGCGCTGGCGCGGCTGCGCGCGCGGCCGGACCTGCCGCAAGGCGCGCCGCTCGAGACGCGCTGCGCGCGCTTCGAGGACGCGGACTGGCCGCCGGTCGATCTGGTCAATGCCAGCTTTTCCCTGCCGCTGGTGCCGCCCGACCGCTTCCCCGCGCTCTGGGCGAAGCTCGCGGCCTCGCTGAAGCCGGGCGGGCGGCTCGCGGGCCAGCTCTTCGGCGAGCGCGACGGCTGGCGCGGCGAGAAGGCGATCACCTTCCTTGCCCGCGACGCGGCGCTGCGGCTCTTCGCCGGCTTCGAGCTCGAGCTCTTCGAAGAGGAAGAGAGCGACGGCGCCACGCCCTACGGCAAGCCGAAGCATTGGCATTTGTTCCACGTGGTGGCGCGGAAGGGATGAGCGCGGCTAGTCCGCACGGTGCGGGCTCTCGCGGTTGCTGACGCAACCGCTGGCGCCCGCCCGCGACCGCGCTTTGCGCGGCGCGGGCTATTCCGCCTCCACCCGGGCGAGCGCGGCGCGGTATTCATCGGCGCCGGGGTGCATGCCGTCGGCTTCGAGGTCGGGGGGCGCGGCGTGCGGGCGGCGCGGCGCCGCTTCCGCCGCCGGCTCGTCGCGGCGCGGGCGCAGGGTTCGCATCAGCCATTCGCTCCACATCATCACCTCCCAGCCTGTCGGGGCGGCGAGGCGGCACTAAAAAAGCCGCCTCGGGGACCCGCGGGCGGCTTGGCATTCGTCTCGGAAACTTCGGGCAGCTAGGACATCTCTCTCGCCCGAAGCCGAATGCGGCCGCACGCCGGCGACGCAAAGTGCCAGCGCTTCAGACACATCTTGTTGACCACGAGCATGTTCATTGCAGCGATTATGAAGGGGCCGACCGGGCGGCGCAAGCGGATTCGCGCCGTCATCGTTCCGTCACGCCGGCGCGCGCAGCGGCGGCGCGAAGCGCACCGCGTCGAGATCGGCGAGCGCCTGGCGGTACTCGGCGGCAAGCCGCTCCACCAGCTCGGCGACCCCCGGCACGTCGTCGATCGAGCCGACGCCCTGGCCCGAGCCCCAGATGTCGCGCCACGCCTTCTGCTTCATGCCGCCGCCGGAGCCGAAATCCATCTTGGTCTTGTCGGCTTCCGGGAGATTGTCGGGATCGAGCCCGGCGGCGGCGATGCTCGGCTTCAGGTAGTTGCCGTGCACGCCGGTGAAGAGGTTGGTGTAGACGATGTCGGCGGCCGAGGACGCGGCGATCATCGCCTTGTACTCGTCCTTGGCGTTGGCCTCGCGCGAGGCGACGAAGCGCGTGCCGAGATAGGCGAGATCGGCGCCGAGCGCCTGCGCCGCGAGGATCGCCTTGCCGGTGGCGATGGCGCCGGAGAGCACGATGGTGCCGGGGAAGAAGCGCCGCACCTCCGGCAGCAGCGCGAAGGGGCTCAAGGTGCCGGCATGGCCGCCGGCGCCGGCGCAGACCAGGATGAGCCCGTCGACCCCCTGCTCCGCCGCCTTCTCGGCATGGCGCCGGCTGATCACGTCGTGCAGCACGATGCCGCCATAGGCGTGCGCCGCCCGCACCACCTCGGCGGGCGGGCGCAGCGAGGTGATCATGATCGGCACGCGGTGGCGGACGCACACCTCGACATCGTGCTCGAGCCGGTCGTTCGAGGCGTGGACGATCTGGTTGACGGCGAAGGGCGCGACCTTGCGCTCGGGATGGGCGCGCTGATAGGCGGCGAGCTCCGCCTTGATGCGCAGGATCCACTCTTCGAGCTTCTCCTTCGGCCTGGCGTTGAGCGCGGGAAAGGATCCGACGATCCCGGCCTTGCATTGCGCGATCACCAGCTCCGGCCCGGAGACGATGAAGAGCGGCGCGCCGATCACCGGCAGCACGAGCTTGCCTTCAAGAAGCGCGGGGATCGGCATCGGCGTCTCCGGGTCGCGGCGGGTGCGCGGATGTAGATGCGCGCGCCGGGCGGGTCAAGCGGGCCGCAGAAGCGGGGCGCGTCCTTCGACAGGCTCAGGATGAAGACGTTTCTTTGCGGCCGCTGGCAGATGCCATGCTCCAGTCTTCCTCATCCTGAGCCTGTCGAAGGACGCAGGGACGGGACTGCCGCTTTGCGCTAGTCTTTTCCCAACCAGGGAGGAAGCCATGACCGAGATCGTGCCGGGGGCCGAGGCGCTCAGGGGGCTGGCGACGGAGCTCACCGATCTGCTGCGGCTGAGGAGCCTGCCGATCGGCATGAAGCTCTTCGAGGACCCGGCGGCGCTCGACGCCATCCCGGGCCTGCGCCGGCCGAAGCAGGGCGCCGAGTTCAGCACCTGCCAGCTGGTGACCCAGGCGCGCATCGCCGGGCTCACGCTCGGCATCGTCCACGACAATCTCCGCCCCAACAGCAATTGCGGCGGCATCGTCGGGCTCAACGCGCCGGGCGAGGATTTCCTCTCGGGCAAGCGCATGACCGGCGTCTGGTTCGAGAACCAGGCGGCGGCGGCGGCGCATCAGCGCGACATGCCGCGCGTCCCCGCCGGGCGCTACCACGCGCTGGTCTGCTCGCCGCTGCGCGCGGCGCGGCTCGATCCGCCCGACATCGTGATGTTCTACGGCACGCCGGGGCAGATGATCCTGTTCGTCAACGGGCTGCAATGGAAGAGCTACAAGCGCTACGACTTCTCCATCACCGGCGAAAGCGCCTGCGCCGACAGCTGGGGCCATGCGCTGAAGACGCGCGAGGTCAGCCTCTCCATCCCCTGCTATGCCGAGCGCCGCTATGGCGGCGTCGCCGACGACGAGATGCTGATGGCGCTGCCGCCGCCGGAGCTGGCGCGCGCGGTCGAAGGGCTGAAGGGCCTCGCCAAGGCCGGGCTACGCTATCCGATCCCGCCCTACGGCGCCTTCGCCGACCCGGCCGAAGGCATGGCCAAGAGCTACGGTTGAGCAATTCGCCGCTGCAAGGCTATGGTGCCAGCCCTGCAGCATCGACCCGAAGGGACAACGCTCATCATGAAGCACCTCCTTTTCGGCGCGCTCGCGCTTCTCCTCGTCGCCGGCCCGGCGGCGGCGCAGGGCCGGGCCGACGCCGAGAACATGAGGCTGCTCGGCTACAGCGACCTGCAGGGCCGCGCCGCCGCGCAGCTGGCGATCCACCAGCAGAACGGCCGCTGGATCGCCTATGTCGGCCATTACGGCGGCACCCAGGAGAACCCGAAGCCGCTCGACGCGCTCACCCGCAAGCACGAGGACAACGGCACCTCGATCATCGACGTCACCGATCCGCGCCGGCCGCACTATCTCCATCACATCCCCGGCGCGCCCGGCATCTACGAGCAGGGCGGCGCGCAGATGGTGCGCGTCTGCGACGGCAAGACTCTCCCCACGGGCAATCCGCAGAAGACCTATCTGCTGCGCAGCTTCGGCAATTCGGCGCACGAGCTCTGGGACGTCAGCAACCCGGCGAAGCCGGAGCTGCTGGCGCGCATCGAGGGCGTCGAAGGCACCTATCAGGACTGGTGGGAATGCGACACCGGCATCGCCTATCTGGTCTCGGGCACGCCCGGCTGGCGCGCCCACCGCATGACCAAGATCTACGACCTCGGCGATCCCGAGCATCCCGTCTTCATCCGCGATTTCGGCCTGGTGGGACAGCAGCCGGGCAGCAGCGGCCCGGTGCCGGCGGATCTGAGCGGGCCGATCTCGACCGGGCCCAAGGGCAACCGCGTCTATTTCGGCTACGGCACCGACCGAAACGGCATCCTTGAGATCGTCGACCGCGAGAAGCTGCTCAAGGGGCCGCGCGATCCGACGCCGGCCAACCTGCTCTATCCGCAGGTCGGGCGCCTCGACCTCTCGGCGCTTGCCGGCGCGCATACGCTGCTGCCGCTGCCCGGCATGGCGATCGCCGAGTTCAAGCACGACCAGCAGGCGACGCGCGACTTCGTCCTCGTCACCGGCGAAGCGACCGCCAACGAATGCCAGGAGCCGCGGCAGATGGCATGGCTCGTCGACGTCACCCAAGAGGCGACGCCGATGGTGGTGTCGAGCTATACGCCGGCCGAGGAGAGCGGCGATTTCTGCACCCGCGGCGGCCGCTTCGGCACCCGCGCGTCGAACCAGAACACGACGCCGATCTACGCCAAGCGGCTGGTGTTCTTCGCCGCCTTCAACGCCGGCGTGCGCGCCGTCGACATCCGCGACCCCTACCATCCGATCGAGGTCGCGCACTACATCCCGGCGGTCACGCCGCGCAGCGACCCGCGCTGCGCCGATGTCGCGGGCAACAAGCATTGCGTCAAGGTGATCGAGACCAACGACGTCGAGGTCGACGATCGCGGCCTCGTCTACATCGTCGACCGCGCCGACAACGGCATGCACATCCTCGAGCTCACCGGCGAGGCGCGGCGCATCGGCGAGTTCTCGCAGTGAGGCCGGCATGAGCGAGGCAGCGGGCATCGTCGCCGCCGCCACCGTCAGCATGGGGGCGACGCATTACGCCGTCGACATCGCCACCGGCCCGCACCGCTTCGCCGCCGACGAGCCCAAAAGCGCCGGCGGCGGCGATGCCGGCCCGTCGCCCTTCGGCCTGCTGCTGGCGAGCCTCGGCGCCTGCACCGCCATCACCTTGCGCATGTATGCCGAGCGCAAGCACTGGACGCTCGGCGCCATCGAGGTGAGGCTCGCCTATCGCTGGCAGGGCGAGACGCCGGCGATCGAGCGCCGCCTGACGCTCGCCGGCCTCGACGCGGCGCAACGCGCGCGCTGCGCCGAGATCGCCGAAAAGACCCCGGTGACGCGCGCGCTGAAGCGCGGCATCGAGATCAGGACGAGCGTGGAGTAGCAGGACTCAAGTCCTTCTCCGCCCATGGGCGGAGAAGGATTTAGGATGAGGTGGGCCGCCCCCACCTCACCCCAACCCTCTCCGCCCCTAGGGGGCGGAGAGGGAGCTGATGCTATCGCGGCCCCAGCAATCCCCCCGCGGGATAGGGCGGGTTGGGGGGAGCGCCGGGGGGTTGGGCCATGCCGCCGGGGCCGTAGCCGGTGACCGGCCCGGGATTGGGCGGCGCGGCGTAGAAGGGCTGGCTGGCGGCGCCGGGGCGCGGCACCGGCACCGGGCCGCGGCCGACATCCTCGGGATGGGCGGGCAGGAAATACTGCACCGACGGGTTGGATTGAGGCGTCGTCACCGGCGCCACTCCGGGCGCGCCTTCGGGCGGCGTCGTCTCGCTCTGCGGCGGCGGGCCGGGCGGGATGACGAAATAGGGCGGCGGCGGGCGCTGGGGCGCGCCGCAGCCGGCGAGCAGCAGCGCCGCAAGCAGGAAGAATGCACCAAATGGTCGCATCGTCGCCGCGCCCTTGCCAACGAAGCCGCCGCGCGGAATGATCGCCGCGCCGAACGCGCCCGCGCAGGCGCGAGAATCGAGATTATGGGGAGGGGCAGGCGCCGATGGAAGCTCGACATCCGACCGCCATCGTCACCGGCGCCGGCAGCGGCATCGGCGCGGCCACCGCTTCGTTGCTGGCGCGCCGCGGCTGGCGCGTCGCCTGCCTCGACCGCGACGGCGAGGCGGCGGGAAAGACGGCGCGCGAGGCGGGCGAGGCGCATCGGGCGCTCGCCGTCGATGTCGCCGAGGAGGCACAGATGGACGCCGCCTTCGCCGAGATCGCGCAGGGCTTCGGCGCGCTCGACGCGCTCGCCACCTGCGCCGGGATCAACGACACCACGCCCTTCCTGC
>JASHTP010000203.1 GCA_030040495.1 Alphaproteobacteria bacterium | reverse complement strand
AGCCCTCCTTGATGGCGAGATCGCCGACGAAGCGCTCGAGCCGGCCGATCGCCACCGGTTCGAGCGAGTCGCCGACGACGCAGAGGCCTTCGCACTGGCTTTCCTGCGGGCAGACCCGGCCGCACACCGCCGGCAGCAGGTTGGTCCGGCCGATCACCTCGTAGGCGGCGCGGAAATCCTCGCCGCCGATCTGCCGGATGAAGCCGGGGATGTCGATGTTCACCGGGCAGCCGGCGACGCAGGCCGGATCGGGGCAGAACAGGCAGCGCTCGGCCTCGTTGAGCGCTTCCTGCTGGGTGTAGCCGCAACTCACTTCGGTGAAGTTCGTCGCCCGCTCGCGCGGATCCTGCTCGCGGACCGGCGTCCGCTGCTGCGGAATTGTGCGTATCGTTCGCTTCTTCGCCATCGCCCTTCACCGTCTGAGACTTGACGACATCGCCGAACGCGGCTCGCTTCAGCCCGGACCCGCCGCGCTCCCGAGGCGGCAACTTTCCGACCAGCGGGCGAGCGCCGCCTTCTCCTCTTCCGCATAGCGCTTCAATCGCATCATCAGATCGTCGAAATCGACCTTGTGACCGTCGAAGTCGGGACCGTCGACGCAGGCGAACTTGACCTGGTCGCCGATCTTCACGCGGCAGCCGCCGCACATGCCGGTGCCGTCGACCATGATCGGGTTGAGGCTCACCACCGTCTTGATGCCGGCGAGGCGCGTTACCTGCGCGCCGGCCTTCATCATCACCGGCGGGCCGATGATGACCGCCTCGTCGATGTCGCGATGCCGGTCGATGGCGAGCTTCATGCCGTCGGCAACCGTGCCCTTGATCCCCGCCGATCCGTCATCGGTGCAGATGACGAGCTCGTCGCAGCAGCTGCGGAACTTGTCTTCCCAGAAGATCAGGTCCTTGCTGCGGAAGCCGAGCACGCCGATGACATGGGCGCCGTGCTCCTTGAAGCCGCGCGCTTGCGGGAAGATCGGCGCGGTGCCCAGCCCGCCGCCGACGCACAGCGCCTTCTTCGCATGGCCGGTGACGCTCGGCACGCCCATCGGTCCCACGAGGCCGTAGAGCGTCGTCCCCGCTTGGCAGGTCTGCTGCATCTCCTTGGTTGTCTTGCCGACCGCCTGGATGACCAGGGTGACCGTGCCCTTGTCGCGGTCGAAATCGGCGATGGTGAGCGGGATGCGCTCGCCGTGCTCATGCAACATGACGATGACGAACTGGCCCGGCTTGGCGGCTCGCGCCATCAACGGGTGGCGGACGTCCAGGAGATAGGTGACGTCGGAAAAATTCTCCCGGCGGACGATCTCGAAACCCGCGCTGGCGCTCGCATCGTGCATGGGCGTGCCTCACCGCTTAAGAGCGTTCAGGTCCTCCCGGCGACACGGCGGACATCGCACCGTTCAGGCGAAGATCATCGTGCGTCGGCTAGCACCGGAGCATCGAATGAAAGTGCGGCCTCCCGGGACGGAGCGTCCGGCTTAACCGGCCTGAGACGGCAGTCGATGCGGCAAAGCTCCACAACCGACTTTCGCCGGCGCGACGCGAGCGAGCGCCTCTGCTCGCCCCCGACGGCCTGCCGATCTGCCCGAAAACACCCGCTGCCGCCTCGGACCGAGGCCCTGGTCATTCGCCGCTTCCGCGCGTTGCTGAACCCTCCCGAGTCGCAATCGATCAACCTGCCAGAAGGCTACGCCGCAACGCCGGGGAGCCCATTGATTTGGATCAAATTATCGGCCTGGGCGCCGGCCCGTACGAAGGTCGCCAAGGGGTCAGACCAAGAAATCCGGCACTCACGCCGGGGCGTCCGTCAACCGGTTGGAGGCGGACCGGCCGGGGACGAATCCGCCCTTCCTGAATTGACGCTTTCCGGTCGGTCGGGGGCGGGCAGCCAAAGTCTGATATGCTTTGGACCGGCTGGATCCAAGCCACGGGGCCGTCAGGGGAAGCGAGCGGCATGAGCGATCTTCGCGGCTGGTTGCGGGCCAACAAGTTCGAGCAATATGTCGACGCGTTCGAGGCGAACGACGTCGATCTCGATATTCTGCCGGAGCTGACGGAGCAAGATCTCGCAGAGCTCGGGGTGTCGCTGGGCAATCGGCGGCGGCTGATGAAGGCGATCGCGGCGCGCTCGACAGAGTCCGGCCGGACCGCGCCGAAGCTCGCGCCCGCCCCCATGCTCGAGGGGGCGGCATCCGCCGAGGCCGAACGGCGTCAAGTCACGGTGCTGTTCTGCGATTTGGTCGGCTCCACGGCGCTGTCGCGGGCGGTCGATCCCGAGCTTCTCGGCACGCTGATCCGGCGCTATCAGGACGCGGCCGCCGGCGCGATCGGGCGGTTCGGCGGCTTCGTCGCCAAATTCATGGGCGACGGCGTTCTGGCCTATTTCGGCTTTCCGCGCGCCTTCGAAGATGCGGCCGAACGCGCGGTTCGTGCGGCTCTCGCCATAATCGGCGAAGTCGGCGGCATCGCGCGACCCGACGGCGAGCCGCTTCAGGCGCGGATCGGTATCGCCACCGGCCTGGTCGTCGTCGGCGAGATCATCGGCACCGGCGCGGCGCAAGAGCGCAGCATCGTCGGCGAAACCCCCAATCTCGCGGCACGGCTTCAAGCGCTTGCGGAACCCGACACCATTCTCATCAGCGAGGCCACTCAGCGTCTGCTCGGCAGAATGTTCGAGCTGGCACCCACCGGCGAACAGACAATGAAAGGATTCTCGCGCCCGGTGCCGGCGTGGCGCGTGCTGGGCGATGCGCCGGTCCAGAGCCGCTTCGCCGGGATCCACATCGGCGGCAATTTGCCGCTCATCGGGCGGGCGCACGAAATGGGACTGATGCTCGACCGCTGGCGGCTGGCGCGCCAGGGCGAGGGGCAGATCGTCACCGTGATCGGCGAGGCCGGGATCGGCAAGTCGCGCGTCATCGAAGCACTGCAGGAAGCGCTCGCCGGCGAGGGGCACGCCCGCATCCACCTGCAATGCTCGCCCTATCATAGCGACAGCGCCCTCCATCCGGTGATCCGCCACCTGGCTCACGCGGCGGGCTTCGCCGGCGCGGATTCGCCGAGCGCGCGCCTGGACAAGCTCGGCTCCTTGTTCGCGCGCCGGGCGGCGTCCGACGCAATTGCGCTTCCGCTGCTGGCGGAGCTCTTGTCGATCCCGGCGGGCCCGGCCCTGCCGGCGTCGCTGACGCCGGCGCAGCGCAAGGCGGCGCTCATTGCCCTCCTGGTCGACGAGATCGTCCACCTGGGCGAGACCGATCCGGTGCTTCTCGTTTTGGAAGACGCGCACTGGATCGACGCCACCACGCTCGAATTGATGACGCGCTTGACCGACAGTATCGGTCGCGCCCGGCTGCTTGCCCTGGTGACCGCCCGGCCGGACTTCGCACCCCCGTGGCTTGCGCGCCCGCATGCGGCTCTGCTGACGCTCGGCAGGCTCGGTCGCGCAGAATGCGCGGAGCTCGTCGCCAGCGTAGCCACGTCGCACGGCCTGCCGGCGGAAACCGTCGCCGCGATCGTCGCCAAGACCGATGGCGTGCCGCTGTTCGCCGAGGAGCTGACCAAGATGGTGCTGGAGGTGGGGCTTCTCGCCGAAGAGCCGGACGGCCATCGCCTCAACCGCCCGCTGCCAGCGACGGCGATCCCCTCGACCTTGCAGGACTCGCTGATGGCGCGGCTGGACCGCCTCGGCGAGGCGCGCGAAATCGCGCAAATCGCGGCGGTCATCGGCCGGCAGTTCGCGTTCGCGCTGCTTGACGCGGTGGCGCCCAAGGGCGGCGCCGACCTGGAGGCCGGGCTGACGAAGCTGGTCGCGGCGGGCATCGTCTTCCCCGAAGGACGCGGTCAGGAGCGCGATTACAGTTTCAAGCACGCGCTGGTGCGCGACGCGGCTTACGAAAGCCTGCTGCTGAGCCGCCGGCGCGATTGGCACGAGCGTATCGCTCGCGGGATCGAGGAACGCTTCGCCGAGATCGCGGCGGAGGAGCCGGAGGTGCTGGCTCATCATTTCGGCCAGGCGGGCCTGCCGGCTCAAGCGTGCGATTATCGCGAACGCGCGGGCGATCGTGCCGCCGCCCGCTCGGCCTATCAGGAGGCCATCGCGCATTATTCGGCAGGCCTGAAGGAAGCGGGGACGCTCTCCGAAGAGGGCGAACGCCAGCGGCGTCAACTGGCGTTTCTGCTCAAGCTCGGGCCGGCTTACACCATCATGGGCGGCGCGCAGAGCGCAGAGGTCGAAGCGACCTATCGGCGCGCCGCCGAGATCGCCGATGCCCTGCAAGACGGTTCCGCCGCCTACAAGGCCAAGTGGGGCTTGTGGCTCAATGCCAATCTCGGCCGCAAGACCGCGGTGGCGCGCGACCAGGCCAACGAATTGGTGGCGCTGGCGCAACGTTCGGGCGACGGTGACCTGCTGCTCGAGGCCTATCATTGCCGCTGGTCGACCGCCTTCTTCCGCGGCGACATCGCGGCCACACTGGCGTTCGGCCGGATCGGCATCGAGACCTACGAGACGGCAAGGCATCGGCATTTGGGTCCGGCCTTCGGCGGCC
>JASHTP010000202.1 GCA_030040495.1 Alphaproteobacteria bacterium | reverse complement strand
GAAGACCGGGCAGATCAGCATCACGTCCTGCTGATGCGCGGCGCCGACCCAGGGATCGTTGGCGAGGAACATGTCGCCGCCGCGGATGCCGGGATTGTCGCTGCGGTTCTCCAGGATCCACTTCACCTGCGTGTCGGTGACCCCCGACATGTACTGCATGTAGGGGCCGAAGAAGACGAACTCGGCGTCCTCGGTGAGGATCGAGGGGTTGAGGTCGAGCGCGTACATCGCCACCGGCGAGCCCGAGAGGCGCTGGATGGTGGCGCCGTGCTCCTCGTTGACGTTCCAGAGATGGTGGCGGATCACCTCGAAGGTCACGGGGTCGAAATCGTCGCTGGCGTCGCGGTGCAGCCGGAGCTTCGGCGAGATGCGCAGCTCCTTGGGCGGCACATAGGGGTTGTCGACCCCGTCGAAGACGGTGTCGGTGAGCTCGCTGATCTTGCTCATTGAACCCTCGTCTCCCCGAGCTCGAGCTCGAAATTGCCGAAGCGGTCGACGCGGAGCGTCTGGCCGGGCGGCACCACCACCGTGGTGTCGGGGGTCTCGACGACGCCGGGTCCGGCGACCTCGTTGCCCGGCCGCAGCGCGGTGCCGTCATAGACCGGCGTCTCGACCGCGCGCTTCAGGTCGGCCCAGTAGATCGCCCGGCTCGGCCGCCGCGCCGCGGCGGATATCTCGTCCGTCAGGAGGTCGGCGGCGACGAGGCGCGGGCGCGGCGTCTCGGCCATGGCGCGGACGCGGAAAGTGACGATCTCGAGCCGGCCGCCGCGGAAGGAGGAGCCGCGCCCATAGAGCTGCTCGTAGCGCCGGTGGAACGCCTCGCGCAGCCCGTCCTGGAAGGATCCCGCGACGCGGCTCTCCTCGAGCGCGACCTCGACCTCGTTGATCTGCCCCTTGTGGCGCATGTCGACCGAGAATTGCAGCCGCTGCCGCGCCGGCGCGATCGCGTCCTTCGCCATCTGCCGGCGCGCCGTCTCTTCGAGCCGCTCGAGGTTGCGGTTGATGCGGGACGATTCGAAGGGCGAGGCCATGATGTCGACCCGCTCGTGGATGTGCAGGATGTCGGCCGAGGCGGCGCCGAAGGCGCACCAGGTGGACGCGGTCTCGCGCTGCGGGATCACCACCTTGGCGACGCCGAGCTCGCGCGCGAAGATGCCGGCATGGGCGGGGCCGGCGCCGCCGAAGGCGAAGAGCACGAAGTCGCGGGGGTCGAAGCCCTTGCCCACGGTCATCTTGCGGATGATGTCGGCCATCTGGAACTCGGCGATCCGGGCGATGCCGCTGGCGCAGTCCATCAGCGACAGGCCGAGACGCGAGGCGATGTCCTGGATCGCCGCCTCGGCCTTGGGCTTGTCGAGCCGGATGCTGCCGCCGGCGAAATTGTCGGGGTTGATGTAGCCGAGCACGAGGTCGGCGTCGGTGACGGTCGCCACGCTGCCGCCCTTGCCGTAGCAGACCGGGCCCGGCACCGCGCCGGCGCTTTCGGGGCCGACCCGCATCGTCCTGGTCGCCTCGTCGATGCGCACCAGGCTGCCGCCGCCGCTGCCGATCGCCTGGATGTCGACCTTGGGGATGAAGTACTCGTACTGGTTCACGTTGCTGACGAAGGAATAGGCGGGCTTGCCTTCGAAGATGATGCCGACATCGAAGGAGGTGCCGCCCATGTCGGTGGTGATGATGTTGGGATAGTTCATGAGGCTGCCGAGATAGAGCGAGCCGGTGACGCCGGAGACGGGTCCGGAATCGAGCGTCAGCAGCGGCGCCTCCATCGCCTTGTCGACGGAGATGGTGCCGCCGCCGCATTGCGTGATCTGCAGCGGCTGGCGATATCCGAGCTGCGTCAGGCGCCGGTCGAGCTGGCTCAGATAGCCCGAGGTCAGCGGGCCGATATAGGCGTTGATCGCCGTCGCGGTGGTGCGCTCGTACTCGCCCCATTTCGGCACCAGGTCGGCCGAGCAGGTGACGAAGATCCCGGGCGCCAGCCGCGCCGCCATGTCGCGCACCCGATGCTCGTGCTCGGGATGGAGGAAGGACCAGAGGAAGCAGATGGCGATCGCCTCGACGCCGCGGTCGATGAGGCGCCGGATCGCCGCCTCGGCCTCGGCCTCGTTGAGCGGCACCACCACCTTGCCGAAGCAGTCGACCCGCTCCGACACGCCCTCGATCAGCCGCTTGGGAACGATCGGGTCGGGCTTCTGGCTCTCCGGGAAATGCACCACCTGGCGCACGTCGCGCCCGCCGATGCCGCGCGAGCCGCGCATGATGTGGATGACGTCGTTGTGGCCCTTGGTGGTGATGAGGCCGATGCGCGCGCCGCGCTTCTGCACCACGGCATTGGTGCCGACGGTGGTGCCGTGCGAGAGCAGCGCCACCTCGCCATAGAGCCGCTCCGGCTCGAGGCCGAGCTTGCCCGCCGCGCCGGCGATCGCGTCGATCATTCCTTGGGCGAAATTGCCGGGCGTCGACGGCGCCTTGGCGGTGGTGACCGAGCCGTTCTCGTCGATGACGACGCAATCGGTGAAGGTGCCGCCGATGTCGACGCCCACGAGATACGAACCCATCTCCTCCCTCCGATGCCGCCTTGCCAGCGCGTTCCGGCGCCACTCTAGGCTGGCGGCCGGCGCCGCGCAAAGCCGTACCGCCGCGCCGGCCCTGGGGGAAATACCCTAGGCTTTGCCGGCGGCAGCGGCTATCATCCGTCCCGGGATGCGATCGGGCGGGTTTCGACCGGCTGCCGGGGAGGAATCCGCGCGCCGCCTGTTCACAGGCCGGTCGTTCCCGCCTAGGCTAGCCGCGGCGTGAGATGGCGTGTTTCGGGGGTCAAGCCAGAGGGAGTGTCGAGCATGTCGACGATGTACCGCTACGCGCTGCCGGTCGAGCTGACGGAATGGAAGTTCGAAGGCACCGTCGAGACGCGCTTCACCTGGGAATATGACGACGAGCGCCAGTCGCTGCTGCAGCTCTACGACAAGGGCAAGAAGCAGCAATGGGACGCGGCGCTGCGCATCGACTGGTCGCAGGATCTCGATCCCGAGAACCCGATGCAGCTCGACGACCGCGCCGTCCCGATCTACGGCACCGACATCTGGCGCCGCATGACCGACAAGGAGCGCATCGAGGTCCGCCACCACCAGCAAGCCTCGAGCATCTCGCAATTCATGCATGGCGAGCAGGGCGCGCTCATCGCCACCGCCAAGATCGTCCAGTCGGTGCCGGACCTCGACAGCAAGTTCTACGCCGCGACCCAGGTGATGGACGAAGCGCGTCATGTCGAGGCTTACTCGCGCCTGCTGCACGAGAAGTTCAAGCTCGCCTATCCCATCACCCCCGGCCTCAAATCGCTGCTCGAGACCGGCCTCAGCGACAGCCGCTGGGACATGACCTATCTCACCATGCAGATCCTGATCGAGGGCCTGGCGCTCGCCGCCTTCCAGCGCATCCGCGACTTCGCCGGCAATCCGCTCGCCGCCGCGGTCAATGCCTATGTCATGCAGGACGAGGCGCGCCACGTCGCCTTCGGAAGGCTGGCGCTGCGCGACTACTATCCCCACCTCACCGACGCCGAACGCGACGAGCGCGAGCAATTCGTGGTCGAGGCCTGCTACCACATGCGCGACCGCTTCAACCAGTGGGAGGTGTGGGAGCGGCTGGGCTTGCCGGCCAAGGAATGCGCCGAGGCGGTGATGCAGTCGGACAGCATGGCGCAGTTCCGCGCTCGCCTCTTCACCCGCATCGTGCCGACGGTGCGCGACATCGGCCTCTGGGGCGCGCGCGTGCGCAAGGCTTATGAGGACATGGGCGTGCTGGGCTTCGCCGACACCGACGCCGCGGCGATGCTGGAGAACGACAACCGCGTCGCCGAGCAGTTCGACGCCAAGAAGCGCGTCGCCGAGGTGACGCAGTCCGCGGCGGAGTAAGGATCAAGTCCTTCTCCGCCCTCAAGGGCGGAGAAGGATTTAGGATGAGGTGGGCGATCTTTCTTCGACACCACCGGCCGGGCGCTCCCACCTCACCCTCACCCTGACCCTCTGCGCCCCCGGGGCGGAGAGGGAATTAAGAGGTGCAGCTGAGATGAGGCCGTGCCTTTGATGCGGCGGAAACACGAACAGCGAGGCGAGCCATGAAGGCAGCGGTTCTGCACGCGGTCAACGAGCCGCTCACCGTCGAGGAGGTGAGCCTGGCGAAGCCGGGGCCGCGCGAGGTGCTGGTCCGCACCTCGGTCGCCGGCATCTGCCACAGCGACCTGCATTTCGCCGACGGCGCCTATCCGCACCCCCTGCCCTGCGTGCTCGGCCACGAATCCGCGGGGATCGTCGAGGCGGTCGGCGAGGACGTGACCTACGTCAAGCCGGGCGACCACGTCGTCACCTGCCTCTCGGTCTTCTGCGGCTATTGCGAGCAATGCCTCACCGGCCATCCCTCGCTCTGCCAGAGCGCCGAGATCAAGCTGCCGCCGGGCGTGTCGCAGCGACTGTCGTGGAAAGGGGGGCTGATGCACCAGTTCCTCAACCTTTCCTCCTATGCCGAGCAGATGCTGGTGCACGAGCACGCGCTGGCCAAGATCCGCCCCGACATGCCGCTCGACCGCGCCGCGCTCATCGGCTGCGGCGTGCTCACCGGCGTCGGCGCCGTGTTCCACACCGCCAAGGTCGAGCCGGGCACCAGCGTGGCGGTGATCGGCTGCGGCGGCGTCGGGCTCTCCTGCGTCAACGGTGCGGCGCTCGCCGGCGCCGGCCGCGTCATCGCCGTCGACACCATGCCGGCGAAGCTCGAGCTCGCCAAGAAGGTCGGCGCCACCGACACCGTCAATGCGACGGAAGGCGACGCGGCGAAGCTGGTCACCGCCATGACCGGCGGCGGCGTGCACTATTCCTTCGAATGCCTGGGAGCGAAAGTGACGGCCGAGCAGGCCTTCCGCATGCTAGCGCCGGGGGGGACGGCGACGATCATTGGCATGATTCCGGTCGGGACCAAGATCGAGCTGCACGGCCCCGATTTCCTCCGCGAACGCAAAATCCAGGGCTCCCTCATGGGCTCCAACCGCTTCCGCGTCGACATGCCCCGTCTGGTCGAGTTCTATCTGCAGGGAAAGCTCCATCTCGATCATCTCATCTCCGGCAAGCTCCGGCTCGAGCAGATCAATGACGGCTTCGCGGCGCTGCGCGCCGGCGCGGCGGTGCGCAACGTCATCCTGTTTCCCGGCTGAGCCGCGACGCAGCAGCGCCGGGCCGTGGCGCAGCGGCTTGCTCTTGGCGCGTCGTCCCATCGCCGTCTCCTCCGGCCAAGCGGTGATCGCGCCGGGATTGTCGCCGCCGCTGGTTAAGATTCCCCTAGAGCGCCGCGCCGCGGCGGCTCAGGGCTTCGCGCCCTCGCGCAGCGCGCGCAAGCCGCGCTCGCGCCGCTCGAGCCACCAGCCCGCCTGCACCGGCCAATGCGCGAAATCGGCGGCGTCGCCCTTGAGCGCGCGCTCGGCATGGAGCGGCCAGTTGGGATCGTAGAGCGCCTCGCGGCCGATGGCGACGAGATCGGCCTTGCCGTCGCGCAGCACCGCCTCGGCTTGTTGCGCTTCCAGAATGAGCCCGACCGCGATGGTCCTGATGCCGGCCTCGCGCCGCACGCGCTCGGCGAAGGGCACCTGGAATCCCGGCCCGCGCGGGACGCGCGCCGCGGTGGCCGAGCCGGCGATGCCGCCGGAGGAGCAGTCGATCACGTCGATGCCGCGCGCCTTGAGCTCCAGCGCCAGAGCGACGGTGTCGTCGAGCGACCAGCCGCCGTCGACGCCGTCGACCGCCGAGACGCGGAAGAAGACCGGGCGCTCCTGCGGCCACGCCGCGCGCACGGTCTCGGCGATCTCGAGCGGGAAGCGCATCCGCCCGGCGCGGTCGCCGCCATAGGAATCGTTGCGGCGGTTGCCGATCGGCGACAGGAAGCTCTGCAGCAGATAGCCGTGCGCGCCGTGGATCTCGACCACCTCGAAGCCCGCTTCGAGCGCGCGCAGCGCGGCGCGGCGGAAATCCTCGCGCAATTCCGCCATCTCGCCCGGCGACAGCGCGTGCGGCACGAGCCAGCCCTCGTCCATCGGCAGCGGGCTCGGCGCCATGATCGGCCAGGCCTCCTCGCCGCGCGCGCGGTCGCTCGCGTCGAGCGGGCCGTTGCCGTGCCAGGGGCGCTGCATGCTGGCCTTGCGCCCGGCATGACCGAGCTGGATCGCCGGCACCGCGCCCTGCGATCTGAGGAAGGCGGCGATGCGCCGCAGCGGCGCGATCTGCGCGTCCTGCCACAGCCCCATGTCGCCATGGGTGATGCGGCCCTCGCGCTTCACCGCCGTCGCCTCGACGAAGATCAGCCCGGCGCCGCCCAGCGCGAAGCGCGCGAGATGGGCGAAATGCCAGTCATTGGCCATCCCCTCCTGCGCCGAGTACTGGCACATGGGCGAGATGACGATGCGGTTGCGCAGCGCGACCTCGCGCAGCGCGATCGGCGCGAAGAGCAGAGGCTCGGTCATGTCGGATGGATCCTGTTGCCGCGTCAAGCAATGGGAGCCGGCGCCTGCGGCACCGTCCGCCAGAACGTGTCGTCATGGCCGAAGAAGATGCGCGCGCCCCGGGATTCGAGCTGCGCCAGCCTTTCGAGCGACGCCAGCATCTCGGTGCGGTCATGGACATATTTCGGCAGCCGGCGCTCGCGCAGGGTTCGGCAGAAGTAGCAGGCATCGGCGGCGAGCACCACATCGCCCGAGGCGAGCCGGACGCGCAGCGACTGATGGCCCGGCGTGTGGCCGTGCGTCGGCAGGCAGAGCACGCTGCCGTCGCCGAAGAGGTCGTGCTCGCCCTCGACCTGCAGCAGCTTGTGGCCGAGGTCGAAGTCGCGCCGGTTGTAGCCGTGCCGCGCCGCGAGCTCGGAATCCATGCCCGCCGCCCATTCGCGCCGCTGCACGATGACGGTGGCGTTGGGGATGAGCGCGTTGCCGCCGACATGGTCGAAATGCAGATGTGAATTGACAACGAGGTCGATGCGCGCGGGATCGCGGCCGACGGCCTCGAGCCGCGCGCTGATCTGCTCGCCCGGCGCGTAGTCGAAGCGGAACAATCCCGTCAGGCGCTCGCCCAGGCGCGCCACCGGGTCGTGCTGGCAATCGGGATGCATGCCGGTGTCAAAAAGAGCCGTGCCTTTGGGATGCTCGATGAGATAGGCCGGGATCGGCAGCCGCGCCTCGCCCTCGCCGCCTTCCATGAGACGGCCGAGCTTGCCGGTCAGGTGGCCGCAGGTCAGGGCGTAGAGTCCGACGCTCATCGACGCCTCGCTGTCGCAGGTCCGCGGCGATTATGCGCGGCCTTGACGCCTTGGCTAGGCCCCGCCGACGCCCCAGCGCCGCGCCCAGCCGAGCCCGGCCACGGTGCCGGCCGCCGGGCGGTACTCGCAGCCGACCCAGCCTTCATAGCCGAGCGCGTCGAGGAGATCGAGGAGATAGGCGAAGTTGACCTCGCCGCGATCGGGCTCGTGGCGCTCCGGCACGCCGGCGATCTGGATGTGCGCGATCCGCGGCAGCAGCCGGCGGACATGGGTGGCGAGATCGCCGGCCACGATCTGGCAATGATAGAGATCGAGCTGCAGGCGGACATTGGCGCGCGCGACCCGGTCGAGGATCGCCGCGGCCTCGCCCGGCGTGTTGAGGAAATAGCCCGGGATGTCGCGCGGATTGATCGGCTCGAGCAGCAGCTCGATGCCGTGCGGCGCGACGCGATCGGCGGCGCGGCGCAAATTGGCGACGAGCACCGCCTCGCCTTCCGCCTTGTCGCGCCCCTCCGGCCAGACGCCCGAGAGCGCATGGATGCGCTTGCCGCCGGTGGCGAGCGCGTAGCCGAGCGCCTGCTCGACGCCGGCGGCGAACTCGGCCTCGCGGCCGGGCAGCGCGCCGAACCCGCGCTCGCCCTTCTCCCGATCGCCCGACGGCAGGTTGAAGAGCGCCAGCGTCAGCCCGTGCCGGCGCAGCCGCTCGGCGATGGCGTCGGCCGGCGCCTCATAGGGAACGAGACATTCGACGCCGCGGAAGCCGGCATCGGCCGCCGCCGCGAAGCGGTCGAGGAAAGGCAGCTCCTGGAACAGGAAATGGAGATTGGCGCAGAGCTTCGGCATCGGCGTCCCCCGGCGGTCGCGCTGCGCCATTTGACCGCGCCGGCCCGGTCAAATCCAGCCTCGGGCTAACCGGCCCAGGGCAGGAACGGGGCGATCGAATGATAGAGGCTGTAGGCGCCGATGGCGGCGAGGACGAAGAGCACGGCAAGGCCGAGCGCGCGGAAGAAACTGAAGGTGCTCTCCCGCTTCTCGCCGCCGGCGGCGAGGGACGAGCTGACGATGATCCGGTCGGCGGCGGTGAGCGAGATCGACCCCGGCTCTACCCCGTGGCGGTGTTCCGCGGGAAAGCGCGTCGCCTCGCGTTCGAGTCCGGCATCGTTCGCCGTGGGCTTGGCCGCGGCGGGGCGCGGCGCGGCGGCGCGCGGCAGGACCGGGCGGATGGCGGCGTCGCGCGGCGCGGCGCCGACCGGAGCGATGCTGGGCTCGTCGCGGGTGGAACGGGGACGCGGAGGAAAAACCATGGGATGGAACGGGTCCTGGCGCAGAAGCCGCAGGACCCTGGCATCGGCTTGTGGCGAGAGTTGGGCGAGGATTGCCACATCCTCGCCGCAATTGCGTGGACCGAGGCCGCCCGTCCCGCTATT
>JASHTP010000201.1 GCA_030040495.1 Alphaproteobacteria bacterium | reverse complement strand
ATCGAGCTCGACCGGGAGGCGGCGCGGCTGGCGCGGGCGAAGAGCGGCGGCGCGCTCTGCATCGGCTCGGTCGACCGCCTGCCCTTCGCCGACGGCGCCTTCGACGCCGTGGTCAGCGCCGACGTGCTCTGCCATCGCGGCGTCGACGGCCGGCGCGCGCTGCGCGCCTTCCACCGCTGCCTCGCGCCGGGCGGCCTCCTCGTGCTCAACCTGCCGGCCTATCGCTGGCTCTATTCCGCGCATGACGCCGCCGTCGACAATGCGCGGCGCTATGGCGGCGACGAGCTGCGGCGGCTCATCGCCGAAGCCGGCTTCGCGCGCATTCGCACGCGTTACTGGAACAGCCTGCTCTTCCCGCTCATGGTGCTGCGGCGCAAGCTGTGGCGGCGGCACGCCGCGGCGAGCGAGGTGGCGCTTGCCCCGGCGCCGCTCGAGCACGCCTTCGGCACCCTCCTGGCGCTGGAGCGGCGGCTGCAGCGCGCCGGCCTGTGGCTGCCCTTCGGCGGCTCGCTGCTGGCCACCGCGGTGAAGCCGTGACCGACGCACCGCCCGCGCTCAGCATCGTCATCCCCGTCTATAACGGCGCGCGCAGCATCGGCGAGCTGGTGGCGGCGCTCGAGGGCCTCGCCGTCCCCGGCGGCCACGAGATCGTGCTGGTCAACGATTGCAGCCCCGACGACAGCCTCGCCGTTTGCCGCGGCCTGCTCGCCCGCGCCAAGGCGCCGCTCACGCTCGTCGACCTCGCGCGCAATTTCGGCGAGCACAATGCGGTCATGGCCGGCCTGCGCCAGGCGCGCGGCGCGCACATCATCACCATGGACGATGATCTGCAGAACCCGCCGTCGGAGGTGCTGCGCCTGCTGGAATACGCGCAGGCGAGCGGCAAGGACGTGGTCTATACGTTCTATGCGCAGAAAGAGCACGCCTTCTGGCGCAATCTCGGCAGCCGCTTCACCAACCGCGTCGCCGACTGGCTGCTCGACAAGCCCAAGGGCCTCTATCTCTCGAGCTTCCGCTGCCTGACCGCCTTCGTCGCGCGCGAGATCACGCGCTACGAAGGGCCCTTCCCCTATGTCGACGGGCTGATCCTGCAGGTGACGCAGTCGATCGGCCGCATCGAGGTGCAGCACCTGCCGCGCGCCCATGGCGGCAGCAACTACACGCTGCGCCGGCTGGTGCGGCTCTGGCTCAACATGTTCGTCAATTTCTCGGTGATGCCGCTGCGGCTCGCCACCTTCGCCGGCTTCGCGCTCGGCCTCACCGGCCTCGCCGGCACGCTCTGGGTGGTGCTGGACGCGCTCTTCGACAAGACGCCGGCCGGCTGGGCGTCGATCTCGGTGGCGGTGCTGCTGCTCTCGGGCGTGCAGCTCACCATGCTCGGCCTCATCGGCGAATATCTCGGCCGGCTCTACCTCACCGCCAACCGCAAGCCGCAATCGATCGTCCGCGAGGTGACGCGCAGCGACGCCGCCGGCGCGCTGCGCCCGCCTGAAGACCGCCGCGGCAGCCTCTCGGTGCGGCGCTGATGCCGGCGCTCCTGCCCTATTACGCCGCGCTCGTCGCCGCCATCGCCGTCGGCATCGGCGGCCAGGTGCTGCTCAAGGCCGGCTCGGTGCGCACCGGCGACGTCGCGGCCCAGCTCTTCGACCCCTTCACGCTCGCGGGCCTCGTCGCCTACGCCCTGGCGGCGATCTTCTACATCGCCGCGATCAAGAAGATCCCGATCAGCCTCGCCTTCCCCACCGTCTCGGTGAGCTACGTGGCGGTGGCGCTCATCGCCCATTACGTCTGGGGCGAGCCGCTCGGCCTGCCGCAGCTCGCCGGCATCCTGCTCATCATCGCCGGGATCGTCCTGCTGCATCAGGGCTGACGGCGGTGCGCCGCGGGGCGCCGGCCCGGTCTATGATCCCGGCGACGAACCTTGTCCTGCCGGGAGGCCCCCATGGCCGAAAACGAGCCGAGCGCACTTGCCGAACGGGTCGCGAGCCTGGAGAAGGAGCTGGCGAAGCTGGCCGAGCAGCTGCAGAAGCTCGACCAGGCGCCGGCGCTGGTGCATCTCGCCCGCCGCCTGCGCGAGCTCGAATTCAAGCTCGCCAAGCTGGAGCGACGCTAGAGCGCAGTCGCTTCATATTGAATCGACTGCGCTCTAGAATTTCTTATTTTGTCGCGTTTTCTTCACGCGAGCCGGTGCCCGCTTCGCTTGAAAACGCTCCAGCCGGGCCACGCTATGCTGGCCTCCGGTCGGATCAGGGAGGCTCAATCATGGATCGAACCGTCATCGAAGTGCCGGGCATTTCCGAGGGCATCCGCAAGGCGCGCGTGCCGCTGTCGCCGGTGATCAAGGCCAACGGCTTCGTCTTCGTCTCGGGCCTGCCGCCCATGGACCTTGCCACCGGCGCCTTCGCCAAGGGCGACATCGCCACCCAGACCGAGCTCTCGCTCAAGGCGGTAAAGCACGCGCTCGAGGCGGCGGGCTCGTCCATCGACAAGGTGTGCAAGGTGACGGTCTACGCCTCGAACGCGGCGCATTTCCGCACCATCAACGAGGTCTATGCCCGCACCTTCGCCACGGCGCCGCCGGCGCGCACCTTCGTCGCGGTCGGGTCCTGGCCGCTCGACTTCGACATCGAGATCGAGTGCATCGCGCTGGCCTGAGGGCGCGCCTCATCTCACCAGGTGAACTCGGCGACGCTCACCTCGCCGTTGGCGATCGGCCAGGTGCGCGCCGCGATGCGCTCACGGTCGAAGATCGCGACGACCGTCTGCGGCGGCTCCGCCGGGAAGGCGAGCTTGGCCATCGACACGCTGGGCACGCCCGGCTCGAGGCCCGGCGGCAGCCTGTCGTCGAGCAGGATGCGGTCGCGGCCGACGCCGAAATAGCCGCGCGGCCGGCTCATATAGACCACGGCGCCGGCGGCACGGTCGTCCTTGGTGAGCAGCAGCGGGCGAAGATCGACGTAACGGCTGGAGCGCGGGAAGGGCTCGCGGTAGATGTGGGTGACCGGGAATCCCGGCACGGCGACGACGAACTCGTAATAGGCCTTGGGCTCGGCCTTGAGCGGCCCCCACGACC
Source organism: Alphaproteobacteria bacterium (assembly GCA_030040495.1). Taxonomy (GTDB): domain Bacteria; phylum Pseudomonadota; class Alphaproteobacteria; order ATCC43930; family CGMCC-115725; genus DAHUYF01. Next base: position 1,121 of record JASHTP010000201.1, on the reverse strand, counting down.
CGTCCGCGCCGGTGACCTTGCGCAGCAGCGCGTTGCCCATGCGCTCGCCGGTCTCGCGCGAGACCTGGTAGACCTCGACGGTCGCGCCGGCGACGCCGATGTTGGTGGGCGCTCCATCCTCGTAGGCGCTGACCTTGCCGTCGAGCACGACCGAGGCTTCGCGTCGCACCTCGCGCGTCGGCGGCTCGCGGCCGGTGATGAAGCGGTACATCGCGGCAAAGGCGGCGGGTCCGTAGCCGGTCTCGCGCTGATCGATGCGCGGAATCACCAGGTTGGTCGCGCCCTTGAGCGCCGGCGCGTCGTAGCCGACGCCGGTGGCGATGCCGGGATGGCCGATGAAGCGGCCGTCGGGCTGGGCGTACTTGTCGTTGCTGTCGCTGCGGATGGTCAGGAAGCGGACGCCGCGCACCACCTCGCCCGGCGTCGAGTTGAGGTCGCGCAGGAAGGGCGAGGCGCCGTTGAACTCGCTGCCGACCAGGATCTTGTCGGAGACGACGACGCCGTGATCGACCGCGCCGCAGAGGATGGCGATCGCGGTACGGGCGGCGCCGCCGGCGTTCTTGAGATAGTTGCGCACGATATCGCCGCCGCGCTGCTGGGCGATCAGGATCACCTTCGCCGCATGGCTCCGCTTCTCGATCGCCGCCACCGCCTCGGCGAGCTGCTGCGTCTCTTCGGCGACGGTCGAATGGCCGGGCTGCGGCTCGTCCCACAGCCGGCCGGCGAGCGGGTAGCGGAAATCGACGGCCGTCATCAGTTCGGCCGGATAGCCGTTCGATTCGAAGCGCCAGATCGTCGTCATCCACAGCGCGGCGCTGTCGCCGTTGCCGTGGACGAAGACGATCGGCAGCGGCTTCCCGGCGGCGCGCGCGGCGACGCCCGGCAGCGTCAGCGCCGCGGCGAGCAGCAGCGCGATCGATGCCCGGATGACCGCCATCCCCGCCCCTCGCGGCGCCGCCCGCGTCACGCCAGCTCCCGGAGCGCGGCGACGGTCTCGGCCAGCGCCGCCTCGGCGAGCTGCGGGTAGAGCGGCAGGCTCAGCACCTCGCGCGCCGCGCGCTCGCTCTCGCCGAGCCCGGACGGAACGAGCGCGACGCGGCCGCGGTAGCCGGGCTGGAGAT